>CAMPIC010000056.1 GCA_946886185.1 uncultured bacterium | reverse complement strand
GACCCGGCGTTTCTGCGTAAGGCGTACGACAACTTCCCCAACGAGAGCCGACTCGCGTTCCTCATGGGTGAGCTGCGCGCCCAGGAAGCCAAGGCCACGCCGGGAGGGGAGACCTCCGACGAAGGCAAGCGACTCCTCATGGAGGCTCGCTTCTTCTGGGCGGAGTCTCTCGACGGCTTCATCCTCCACAAGCGGGGAGACCAGATCGACGAAGTGATCCTGAAGCTCGTGGATGGGGCCCATCCGGACACGATGCGCCGCGTGCTCGCCGCGATGAAGAAGCTCGCCGCTTCCGGACAGTGGGGACGATTCCAGGTAGCCCTGGAGTCGCTGCTCCCCGCGTTCCAGCGCGCCGGATTGGTGCGCGAGGTATGGAACCTCCTTCTCGAGCATGTCGGCGAGGCTCCCGCGAGCGTCGGAATCCGCAAGCAACTCGCGGAGCTGGCCAGGAACGCGTTTCCGAACTCGCAGGGCGTCGACGATCTGCTCCAGCGCACCGGCATCCTGGATCCGAGCATCCCGGTCAACTCCGCGATGCGCGCGCTGGAGCCGATGCTGGCGTTCCTGCCCGGATCGTATGTCCTTCACGCCTCTTGGGGAGTGGGCCGGGTGCTCAGCAACGACACCGAGAACCTGATCATCGACTTCGCCGATGCCAGCGCGCACCGGATGTCGGTCGGACTCGCGCGGCGCGCGCTCGAGGTGGTGCCGGCGGGAGATCTTCGCGTCATGGTGCGCGAGAATCCCGAAGAGCTGAAGACCATGGTCAAGGAGAACCCCACCGAAGTCGCCTATCTCGGGTTGCGCCAGCTGGGCGGTCAAGGCAAGACGGCCGACCTCAAGCGCGTGCTCACGACCAGCGGGGTGATGCCGCCCACTCGTTGGACGACCTGGTGGAAGGATGCGAAATCGGCGATGGAGGCGGATCCTCGCTTCGATCTCAGCCAGGCGTTCCGCCAGGTGTACAAGATCCGCACGGGCGCGGATATGGCCGGAGGGATCGACTATCCGGTGGTGGAGCCGCGCCGCGGCATTCGGCCGAACCTGAACCTGATCCGCCGATTCCTCGATCAGCATCCGCGCGAAACGCAGGCGGCCGCGCAGCGATACGCGCGCATCCTAGAGCGTTGGGCGGGGGAGGAGCGAACCAATCCGGAAGATCGCATGGCCATTCATCTCCAGCTTTACCGCTGGAGGAAGGAAGCGAGCGAGGCGTTCACCAAAGCTCTCGAGGAGATGATTCCGCAAGGCGTGGAAGCGTCCTCCTTTCCGGATGTCGGCGATCAGCGCCTCCTTACCGAGGTGGGGCTCTCTCACAAGGACACCTGGAGGGACACCGTCTGCTTCGCGCTCTCTTCCCGCCATCCGGAAGTGCGCGAGCTCGCGATGGAAAAGCTCCGCTCCGATGCGGAAGCGGGCCGGAGCTTGCTCCGCGATCTGATCCAGAATCCCGCGGACCGGCCGCTGGCCGCGCTCGCGGTGATCCACCTTTCCGTCCGGGCGACTCCCGCCGACAAAGACGTGCTTCCTGACGTTTGGGAGTCGGCAATGGGCGCGGCCCACCTGGTGGAGTCGACGTCTCGCGACCAGATCCGCAAGCTCGCGCTCGGCTTGCTCGTTTCGGAAGGGGCTCTGGCCGCGAAGCTCGCACAAACCGAGCCGAGCGACACGCTGAAGGAACAGTGGGGCTTCCTCCTTCGGAAGTGGCGTTCTTCCGAACGCTACTTACAGCCGGTCCTGCGGATCTTGAAGCAAGCCGGCCTGCAGCAGGTGGTGGACGACTTCCGGGCCGAGCAGATCGAGAAGACCAACCGCGCCCTGGGAGCTCAGGACGAGACCGATTATTCGGGCACCATGATGACGCGGCAGACGTTCGAGCGGCTGCGCAAGGAGCTCGAGACGATGAACTACGAGCTCAAGACCACCGTCGCGCAGGCGATCGCGAAAGCGCGCGCTCACGGCGACTTGCGGGAGAACGCGGAGTTCGAGGCGGCCAAGCAGAAGCAGGCCGACTACATGGAACGGATCGGGTCTCTCACCTTACGGCTCGGTCAGGCGCGCATGATCGACGATCTCAAGATTCCGGAGAACGAAGTCGGGCCGGGCACGCTCGTGGTGCTGGAGCAGATCGGAACCGGGGAACACCATTCCCACTGGCTTCTCGGCGAGGGAGACGATGTCTATGGCCAGGACGTCCTCTCCTACGCATCGCCTCTGGGGCGCGAGCTGCTCGGAAAGAAGGTCAGCGAGCGGATCACGCTCTTGCGAAGCGACGGCGCAGTCGAGTTCGTGATCAAGTCGGTGCAGCGCAAGCTTCCCAACGAGGCGGAGTCGGCCACGCGCGCATGAGGGCGGTGGGCATTTCGCGTTCGGCTCCCTTGCTGTGGGATCTGGATGGGACGCTCGTGGACACCGGTCGCGATCTGGCGCTGGCCGTCAATCGCATGCTGGGCGAGTATGGATATGCGGCGCTTCCCGATCACACGGTCGTGGGGCACGTGGGCAAGGGGGCGCGCAATCTCGTGAAGCGATGCCTCGAAGAGCGCGGCCACGTCCTCTCTTCGGAGTCGGAGGTAGAGGCGGCGCTCGCACGATTCAACTGCCACTATTCCGACTGTTTGCTCGACAGCAGCCGCCCGTATCCGGGAATCGAGACGCTGCTCGCGGACCTGGCCGACGCCGGCCGACCGATGGCGGTCGTCACCAACAAACCGCAGTCCTTCAGCGATCGGATCCTCGAAAAGCTCGATCTCGCCCCGCACTTCCGCTTCGTGCTCGGAGAAGGAATCTTGCCCGAGCGCAAACCCGACCCGGCGCCCTTGCTCCATGCGCTGGAGAAGTGCGCTCCCGGAACCCCGCCGTCGGAAGCAGTCCTGATCGGAGATTCCTGGGTCGATGTCCGCGCCGCGCGCAATGCCGGGATGCTCTCTTGCGGAGTGGCGTGGGGCTTGGGATCCCCGAGGGAGGCCCGCGACGAAGCTCCGGACTGGTGGGTGGAAGACGCGCTGCAGCTTCGGGACCTGCTCCGAGGAGAGTCATCCTCCTGAAGGCAACGGCCCTCTAGTCTCGGCCGCGCATCCGTCCAGTGGCGCGCCGATCCGCCCCGGATCCGATCGAGAGACCTTGGCGATACTTGGTCACGGTGCGGCGGGAGATCGGAAACCCACGACTCTTCAGCCGCAGCGCGATCTCGCGATCGCTCCACGGGTGCTCCGGATCTTCCTCTTCGTCGATCATGCAGGACATCGCGTCCATCGCCGCCTTGTTGGACACGCGCTCCCCATCGGCGCGCGTGAGCGAACGGGAGAAGAGGGCGCTCAAAGGGATCAAACCGGCGGGAGCGAGCAGGTACTTGTCCTTCAAGATTCGTGAGACGGTCGCTTCGTTCAATCCCAACGTCTCGGCCATTTCCTTCTGTAGAAGCGGCTTGATCGCCTCGTCGCCATGTTCGAGGAACTCGGACTGCTCGCGCACGAGATAACGGCCGATTTCGTAAAGTGTTCGGTCCCGGTACTCGACGGCATTCACCATCATGCGCGCGTTCTGGCGCATGGTGCGAAGCCTTTCCAGGACTTTGGCGGGGTCTTCCTCATCCTTGCGAGCCAACATGTCGGCGGTGAGCGCCTTTTTCCGCGGAACCTTGGTGTCACGGAATCGATATCGCCCCGTCAACGGGTGCGACAGGTTGACGATCCATTCTCCATCGACTTGCTCGACGACGAGATCCGGGTACCGTGTCGGTTCGGTGACCGCATCGAGCAAAGCGAATGGGTGCGCGTACAATCGTCGTAGTCCACCCAGCGCGTCATGGAGCTGAGCCTGGGTCACGCGGAGCTTTCGGGCCACGTCCGCGAGATCCCGCGGCTTGATGGTGGCGAGGATCCCGTCTCGGACGAGCCGCGCGGAGAGGCTGTCCGCCTTGCCCAGGCGTTCCAGCTGGATCAGGTAGCAATGCATTCGATCTCGCGCGCCGATCCCCGCCGGATCGAGCTGATAGCGGATCGCGTGCAGCGCCTTGCTGAACAGATCCAAATGGTGAGGCGTGACGATCCCGAGAAATCGGCAGAGATCTTCCTCCGGCCCCGCGAGAAGCCCGTGCTCGTCCAGGTTGCAGATGATGAGTCGGGCCATCTCGAGCACGGGGCGAGTCACGTCGAGATCGCTCACCAATATCGAGATCTGCTCGTACGGCGTGGGGACGCTGATCGCGATCGAAGTGGGCGTTTCATCGGCCGGAAGCGTCTCGTGTGTCCAGGGAGTCGAGGGACTGTTGTACCAACCATCGGATTCATCGAAGTCACGTTGCTCGGAGGGAGTTTCCGTGGGGACGCTCACGTCGCGATCGGCATCTCGAACGAAGCGAGGATCGGTGTGCTCGTCGTTCCGCTCCAACCACGGATTCTCCGTCGTGGTCTGCTCCAGCGACTCGAGCGCCTCGAGGAGCGGAGCCTGGATCAGCTCGAGGTTCATCCGCATCTGCGGAGTCAGAACCTGGCTGAGGCTCAGGGTCTGCTGCATCGCAAATCCCAGCCTCATCGGGCGTATTCCGGTCGATCCAGCGTCGGGCCCGGCGCGGAGATGCTCGGTCCTGCGGGCATTCAGGGTTCCTCTCGACAAGGCACCGACTACGGACTTTCGGCGAGCAGCTCGGGTCGATGACGAAAATCAGTTCCGAGGGCAGGTCAGGCGGACAGGAAGCGCGGTCGCTTGTGAAATGGTCTCAATCACCAACCAAAGTGACCGTACGCTGGTGGCACGAAGATAGCAAAGCAATTCGGCGGAGCTTCGGCTCGGTGGCTAGAACAGATCGATGTCGCCGGCGCGGTCGAAGATGTGATTGGGGCGGAAAGGAACGGTCTCGATGTCGGCGCGAGTGGAGTATCCGGTGAGAACCAACACGGTTTCCATGCCGGCTTGCACTCCCGCCAGGATGTCGGTGTGCAGGTTGTCCCCCACCATGTAGCTGTTCTCCGAGTGCGCATCGATGCTGTTGAGCGCCGCGCGCATCATCCAGGCGCTCGGCTTGCCGATATAGAAGGGGCGTTTTCCGGTGATGCGCTCGATGGGCGCACAAAGCGCGCCGCACGCGGGAAAGCCGTTCGGACCGGCAACGTCGGGATTGGTTCCGATGAAACGCGCACCGCGAAGGATGAAGTAGGACGCTTTCTGGATCATCTCCCAGTTGTACGACTTCGTCTCACCCACGATCACGAAGTCAGGGTTGATGTCGGTGATGGTGAATCCGACGTTGTAGAGCTCATGGGTCAAGGCGGCATCGCCGATCACGAACGCCTTGCGCCCGTCCTGCCGCTCCAGGAACGCCGCCGTCGCCATGGCCGAGGTGTAGAACGCTTCCACCGGCAGGTCGATTCCCGCGAGGGAGAGGCGATTCTGCAGATCTTGCCTCGTCTGCGACGGATAGTTGGTGAGCAAGAGGAATGCGCCGGTTCGCTCCTGCAGGCGCCGGATGAACTGATCCGACCCCTCGATCAGGCGGTTGTCCTGCAGGATGACGCCGTCGATGTCGCAGATGACTGCCTTCGCTTCCATTCGCCCTCGTTCGACTGGGATCCCTTGACCTAGCGTCCCGGAGCGTTCGCCGGAATCGCGGTAGGTCTCTCATGAGCAGAGTCGTCAGCGTGCCACATTATGCTATGTTGTTCCAATGTCCGGTTCCGAAAGCGAAGACACCGTCCGCGATCTCGCCGCGCTCTCCGACGAGGAAGTTCGCCAGCGCCAGCGCAGGATCGCCGACACGCTCGGCATTCCGGTGGTGCGCCGGCACATCCTGCTCTGCGCCGACCAGACCACGCCCAAGTGTTGCGACCGGGAGCGTTCCTTGGCGGCGTGGAGCTACCTCAAAGGCCGCCTCAAAGAGCTGGGTCTGAGCGAACACGGCATCTACCGCACCAAGGCCAACTGTCTGCGCGTCTGCGAAGGAGGACCGGTGGCGGTGGTGTATCCCGAAGGCGCCTGGTACGGCCGCTGCGATCCTCCCGTGTTGGAAGAGATCATCCAGCAGCATCTGATCCATGGCCGGATCGTGCACGAGCACTGCTTCGCGATCCATCCTCTCCCGCCGCCGAGCGACCAGCCGATCCACCCTGCGAGCGCTCCGGACGCGGATTCGAGCGGTGGGAGGAGCGACCAAGCGAGCGACCGAACGAACGACGCATCGAACGGTCCGAGTGAACCATCGCGCGACCATCCATAAGGAACGCCTGGGGAACAGTTCATGAATCACCGTATCGAGTCCGCGAAGCTCAAGCCGGGAGTCGATCCGCAGTCGATCGAGCCGGAGTCTGCACAAGCCGCGACGGCCGCCGCGATCGTCGAAGGGCTCGCCCTCATCTTCTGGGATCTGAAACGGCCCGGCCACAAGCTCGATGCGATCGACACCGACCAGATCACTCCGTCCGCGTATTGCGTGGCCGAGAGCCTCGACTCGCTCGATGAGAAGTGGAAAGAGGGAGCTTTCCTCTATCTCATGCCCGACTTTCGCGCCCGCGTGCAGAGCGGACAGAACTTCCTCATCGCCGGAGATCGATTCGCGATCGGCTCGTCGCGCGAGATGAGCCCCGCCGGACTCAAGGCGATCGGCGAAGAGGCCGGGCACGAGCTCGTCGTCGTCTGCGGCAATAACATGGGGGACATCTTCCGGCGCAATGCGCTCAATCTGGGACTGCACGTGGTGCAGTGTCCGGAAGCAGTGGCCGACGCGCAGGATGAGGATCGATTCCGATTCGATCCGGCGTCGCGGCGGCTCATCAACCTGACCCAGGATCGGTCGTACGAGCCCATTCCTCTCACTCTTAAAGAAGAAGAGATCCGCAGCTCCGGAGGCATCTTCTCTATCGGACGGCGCGAATTCCCCGCCTCCGTCAAGCGTCAACCCGAAATCGAGTGGCCCAAGCCGGAAGTGGCGCGCCATCTCACCACCACCGAGCAGATCGTCTGGGCGCATCGCGTCGATAAGGATGTGGAGGTGAAGCCGGGAGCGACGCTGCGCGTGCAAGCCGATCTTCTTCCCGCGTCCGACGGAACCGCGCCCTTCGCGATCCACACGTTCCAACAGATCTCGAAGGGGAAGGTCTATCCGCGGCAGGCGGCGATCGCGAACGACCACTTCGTCTTCACCGGCAAGGAGTCGGACGAGAAGCAGACGCAGATCAGCCTCGAGTTCGCGCGCGCCAACGCGATGGAGGCGCCGTATTACGCGACTCCGGGCGATGGCATCTTCCATTTCTATTTCCCGGAACAGGGATTGATCCAGCCGGGGCAGTTCATCCCGGGCGCTGATTCTCACAGCCGCGCGTACGGCGCCTATGGAGCGGTCGGGATCGGAGTGGGATCCACCACGCTCGGGTTCGGATGGGCCACCGGGTACGTCTACTTCACCCTGGCCCGGGCGCGGCGCGTCGTCTTCGAGGGATCGCTCCAACCGTGGGTGAGCGGCAAGGACATCGTCCTCAGTCTGCTCGCGCGCTGGGGAACGCAGCAATCCCAGGGGATGTCGGTGGAATTCGTCGACCGGCGTCTGCAGCTTCCCATGCCCTACCGCAACACCATCGCGAACATGATGGCGGAGGCCGAAGCGCAGAACGGGATCTTCGCGCAGGACGACATCACCGAAGCTTGGCATGGGGAGAAGGGCGCCTCCGAGCGGATCTATCCGAGAAGCCAACCCGGCGAGGAGGCTCGTTACGAGATCGATGAGGTGCTGAACCTCTCCGAAGTGGTGCCGATGATCGCGCTCCCATTCAGTCCCGGGAATGCCCATCCCGCCGAGGAGATCGCGAGCCGCCGCCTCGAATTCGACAAGGCGTACATCGGCTCGTGCACCAACGGCAGCTACGCCGATCTCCTGCAAGCCGCGCTCGTGATCGAGGCCGGGAAGAGCAAAGGATACGACTCGGTCGCGAAGGAGTTCGTCATCTTCCCCGGATCGGGAGGAGTGAGACGCCAGATCGAGCTTCCCGAACCGCGCCTCGGTGGAGTTTCGATCGCCGAGGTCTTCCGCTCCGTTGGCGGGCAGATCCGCCGTTCCTGGTGCGGGCCGTGTTTTGGTCAGGGCCCCGACGCCCTGAAGCCGGGGGAGAAAGCGATCACCTCGTTCAATCGCAACTGGCAGAACAGGATGGGTCTGGGTGGAGAGGGCTATCTCGCGAGCCCGAGCGTCGTCGTTGCCTCGGCGCTGCTCGGATACCTGGCTCCACCGAGCGCGCTCGGCTTGAGCTGGGACCCGGCCGCGTTCGAGGTCTGACTTTCCGCAGGGCGGGGAATCCCGTACGTCGCCCGGCGTTTCACGGGTTGACGCCGCTTCCGAATCTGTTCAAGCTGTTCAACTGTGGTACGCAGTTCGGGTTTGACGATGGGGCCAAGTCAGAGTCTGGATCCGAACGTAGATCAATTTCTCCGTTCTGAGCGTCCGAAGAGATCGGAACAGCGCGGGTAGCGGTGTCGTGCAGGGATGGGGGAAAAGGATCCCCGGCCCGACGGTTGCGCGCGTCTCAAAAGTTCCGGGCGAAGCGCGCATCGGCGCCTCGTCCGTTGGTCCCTGGTTTCGCGGGAGAATGGTGGGCCGCGTTCGCGTGCTCTGCCGATCCGCGGTCGAAACACGCTGCGTGGAAATCGCCCGCAAACTGCGCCGCGATTCCAGATGAAAAGTCATCGTTGGGGCCAACGAAGCTCGCAGGATGTCCTGATGGTGGGACGGGATAGCGAATTTGCGTCGCTCCGGGATCGCCCCGACCGGCTTCCGCGCGCCCTCGAGCCGTCACACGAGGACGTGGCGGCCAGGCCAGTTCCGGGATTCGACTCCGAGGCGGCTTGGCGCAACTACTCCTCCGTGCGCCAGGGCAGCGGGCAGCAAGACCTCGGACATGTCGCTCGCATCGCCATCCTCGGCGAGATGACGGCCGGCCTCGCTCACGACCTCAGCCAACCGGTCGCCTCGATCCAGAATTTCGTAAACGCGTGCCAGCAATGCCTCGTGGCGGATCCCATCGACCGGAGTGTGTTGGCCAGCCACCTGGAGCATATCCGCCAGCAGGCGGAGCAAGCCGGCCGGATCATCGATCGCGTGCGGAGCTTCGCGCGCAACTCGAAACCTCAGCGTGACCCGCAGCGGATCAATCGACTGGTGCGGGAAGCGCTCACCCTCTTGGAATGTGATGCTCGGTTCCAAGGAGTCACCGTCCAGTGCGAGCTCGATCCGGAGGATCCGGTGGTCGAGGTCGATGCGGTGTCTATCGAACAGGTCATCGTCAATCTGCTTCGAAATGCCTGCGAAGCGATGGCCGAATCGTCGAGCGAAACTCGACGGATCGCGGTGCGGACCAGCCTTCTTCCCACGCGGGATACGGAGGTGAAC
The DNA here is from genome assembly GCA_946886185.1 of uncultured bacterium. The sequence goes on along the minus strand of CAMPIC010000056.1, from coordinate 846 downwards.
GTCTCCGATACCGGCCCCGGGATGACGTCCGAGGCGATGCGGAACGCGTTCATTCCGTTCTTCACGACCAAGGAACAGGGGCTCGGAATGGGGCTCGCGATCAGTCGTTCGATCATCGATTTCCATCGGGGAACGCTCTCCGGCGAGCGCAACCCGGAGGGGGGAATGACGTTTCGTTTCATCCTTCCCGCATCAGAGGAGAACCGGCGATGACCCACAACGATCCCACCGTATTCCTGGTCGACGACGATTCAGCGCTCCAACGATCCGTAGAAGCGGTCCTGCACTCGGTCGGCATTCCGGTCGAGTCGTTTTCTTCCGCGGAAGAGTTCCTGGAGAAGCGCGACCCCTCGCGCCCCGGCTGCATGCTGCTGGATCTCAAGATGCCGAAGATGAGCGGCCTCGACCTCTTGTCGCTGCTCCGGCAGGAGGACGATCCCATTCCGATCCTGTTCGTGTCCGGGTACGGCGATGTCACCACCGCGGTGACCGCAATGCAGCGGGGAGCGGACGATTTCCTGGAGAAGCCGTTCGGGGATGGAGTGCTGGTGGAGCGGGTGCGCAACGCGTTCCGAGCAGACGAGCAGCGAAGGAGAAAGCACAATCGCGAGACCGAGATCCGCCGCCGCATCGGGAGCCTCACGCGACGCGAAGCCCAGGTCATGGAGTTGGTCATCGCGGGACGCTCGAGCAAGGACATCGCCGTCGAGTTGGGCATCAGCCTCAAGACGGTGGAGCATCATCGGATTCATCTGCTCGACAAGATGCGGGTCGGAACGGCGGTGGACCTGACCCGCGAGGTCGTGAGCGCCGGTCTCGCCCGCGGATTCGAGAAGCCCTCCGCGA
>CAMPIC010000055.1 GCA_946886185.1 uncultured bacterium | reverse complement strand
ATGAAGGGACCCACCCGTTCGCTCCCTCCTGACCTGCTCCAGTGAGAGACAGCTGCCGAACGTGTGGCGAAGTCGACTACGTAGTCTGAACGCCGAACCGATTGTGGTGATCGAGGTCGAGAGCGGGCGCCCCGGCGCGATCTCCGGCTCGATGCAGAGTTTGTCGAGAACATCCGACGACGAGGCTGTCGAATTGACGGCAGATCAGATCGCCGGCGCGGGCGCTCCGTATTGCTCCCACTCTTCCAGCGATGGCCCGAACAGTCCCGGCACCCGCGCGCCCGCCTGACGAAGCAGCACGGTCATCTGCGCCCTGTGATGGATCTCGTGATGGATCAGCGAGGTCAGGGTGTATCCGCGCGGCCATGGCTCTCCGTACATCGGGTCGGTTTCGAGCAAGGTCTCGTCTTCCCACTGCGAAGAGACGGCGGTCACGAGCTCCTGGCTGGCTCGCGCGTACCCGTCGCGAATCGCGTCCGCCGTCTCAGGCATCGGCGCCTCCGGATCCAACGAAGAAAGCCCGAGCCCGGTACGGTTCATCATCTCCGGAACCGAGATGGCGAGGTGCCACGCCAGTCTGCCCAAAGTGCGGTGATCCTTGTGCACCTGCTGGCCGAGATTCTGGTTGGTTAGGGCTGCCAGAACCGCTTGCGTTCCGGCGCGAACCTGCTTGTACTCGTCGACGAAGTCTTCGATTTTGCGAAACACCGGGTCCTCCTGGTTGCTTTCTACGCGACTCGACGCACCGAAGAGCTGCGCGCGAGCCGCACGTGCAAGCGCGGTCCCACGACCCCCATCGTCAATCCAATGAGCAGACCGGCGATCGCATCGACCGCGTAGTGGAATCCGCCGTAGACCGTTCCGATCAAGATGCCGAGGGTGATCAGCGTGATTCCCGCGGCCAAGGCTCTGGGAGCGTATCTCCAAGCCAACATCGCCACCACCACCGCCGCGGCGCAATGGGACGAGGGAAATGCCGTTCCCACGGAAGCCCCAAGGTCGAGCGTCGAGTGGACGAGTGCGGGAAAAACGGATCCGGACGCCTGGACGGGAGGGAAGGTGTAATAGGGACCGCGCACGGGAAAGAGCACGAAGGCGAACTGGCAGAGGAAGAATGTCGCGCTGGCGGACGTGGCAACGATGCGAAATGCGGCGTGCCTGCGCATGAAGTAGAGGGTGAATCCCAGCGCGGGCACCAGCCAGAGATAGAGCCAGTAGCTCAGGTGCAGACCTTCGCTCAGAAGCCCCCAGGGCCAGATCTGCGACAGGTATTGATGAGGATGCCCCCCGAAGATCGCTCGATCCCATACCAGCACCATGTCATCGAAGTATCGATGGAAGATCGCTTGATTGATCACGCCGGCGATCGCGTACGCGGGTGCGATCGCCAAGAGCGCATGCGCGTCCCGGAGAAAAGTGAGGGGCTGAACCCGCGCGGGCGGCAGCCATCGGAAGGAGATGATCAGGATCAGGTACGAAAGGATCCCCGCCGCGAGCCAGCCGCCGTGCCGTATATGGGAAAACCCGATCGCGATGCAGACGAGATTGAAGATCGCGAACGCCATCACGACATAGTCCGCAGGCAGATATCCGCGCCCCACGGTCGGCGAATCCGACGTTACCCACTCGGGTCGCTCGTCCGACCCCTCTGGCGGGAACGAATAGCCGCCCGACTCCGCGCGTTCCGCCTCTCCCCCTACAGCCATCGCTGCTCCCGATACCAGGTGAGCGTGTCGTGCAAACCATCCTCCAGAGAGACCCGAGGGACGAAGCCCCATTCTCGACGAGCTCGTTCCGCCGAGCATACCCAGTGCGGCTGCCGCATGTCCCGAATCCGTCCTCGATGGAGGAGCGGCGGCTTGCCGAGCGCCTTGCCGGCAAATTCCGCGAGCACGGCCACCGACACCGAGGTCCAGGCGGGAATGCGAAGGGGGCGCGCGGAGACATGCATGATCTGTGCCGCGAGCTGCCCCACCTCGATCCAGGTGTGCGGCTCCCCGTCGCACACATAGTACGTCCCTTCCACCTGTTTGCGAGCGACCTCCACCGTCGCCTGCACCAGGTCGGCCACGTGCACCAGACTGAGCCGGGCTTCCGGCGGAGCGGGCAGAGGAAGCACGCCGTTCTTGATCAGCCGAAAGAGCATCAGGATGTCCGTGTCCCGCGGGCCGTAGACCGCGGGAGGTCGCAGCGCCACCATGCGAAAGCGTCCCGACCCGGCGGCGACTTCCCGTGCCGCTCGTTCCCCATCCAGCTTGGTTCGCCCATAGGGAGTGATCGGCGTGTCCGGATCCTCCTCGGTCCGAACCGGTTCGGGTCGGCTCTGGGTGGCGATGGCCGGTCCACCAGCCGCGAGCGAGCTGCAATAGATGAAGAACCCGTCCGGCTCACCGCGCTCCGCGAGCGACTCCGCGAGGTTGCGCGTCCCGGTATCGTTCACGGCGCGAAACTCCGCCTCGGATCGAGCCGAGGTGAGCGCGCCGAAATGCACCACGCTCTGCACGCCGACACACGCCCCCGCCAGCGAGGCCTTGTCCGTGACATCGCCGTATGCGACTTCGAGCGGAAGGCCCCGAATCCACTTCGTTTTGCTGCTGCGTCTGAGGAGTGCGCGCACGCGGTACCCTTCGCGAACGAGGGCGTCGGCCACGTGAGAGCCGACGAACCCGCTCGCTCCGGTCAAAAGGACGCGTACCGGCGCAACGCGCGCGCCCGGCGCCTCGCCCGCAGGCCGGGCGATCGATCTTTCGTCCCGTTCTCCATTCATCGCGCGATCGGCCGATCGTAGACCCGATAGGTCTTGTAGACCGTTGCGCCCAGCGCCTGCAGCGGCTTCTTCATCAACTCGTTGTCTTCCAGGATCCACGAGAACTCGCCCGCGTGATAGCCGCGCCGAACCCCGTCGCTGTAGAGCATGGCGTAGAGGAGCAAGTCCGCTCCGAGGCGGCGATACTCCGGAAGGACGCCGAGGGTGAGCACGCGCACACGATGAACCCTTCGTGATTCGAGGAGAATCCGGATCATTCCGAACGGGAACAGCCTCCCGTTCGCCTTCGCGATCGCCTGATTCAGATCCGGGAGCGCGAGCGCGAATCCGATCGGTTTCCCTTCGATCTCCGCGAACAGGATGAGTCGCGGGTCGATGGCGGGCTTGAGCGAGGCCGCCATGTGATCGATCTCGGCGTCCGTCATGGGAACGAATCCCCAGTTCTTCTCCCAGGCGCGATTGTAGAGATCGCGCACCAGCTCTACTTCCTGGCGAAACCGTTTCTTCTCGAAGAAGCGCACCTTCACGCTGCTGCGTTCCGCGAGCCGCTGGGCCAGACGCAGCACGCGCTCCGGAGCCACCTCGTCCTGCAGATAGAAGGCGAGTAGATCCTTCTCTTTCGCAAACCCCGCGCTCTCCAGGTGATCCGCGTAGTAGGGCGGGTTGTACGGCATCAAGATCATCGGAGCGGAGTCGAACCCATCCACGAGGAGGCCGAACTCTTCATTGCTGGAGAAGCTTGCGGGGCCTCGCACGCATTCCATCCCGCGCTCTCCTAGCCAGTCGGACGCAGCCTGCAGCAATGAAGCCGAGATCAGAGGATCCGGCATCGTCTCGAAGAAGCCGAAAAAACCGGCCTTCTCCTGATGAAACTCGTTGTGGAGACGGTTGATGATGGCGGCAATTCGGCCGACGACCTCGCCGGCGCGACCCTCCGGCCCCGACTCCCGCCGCCGCGCCAGGAAGTACTCGACCTCGCCGTGCTCATGGAACGGATGCTTGGTGCGATCGAGCATCGCGAGCGTGTCGCGGATCAACGGAGGGACCCAGTTGCGATCGCCTCGATACACCTTCCACGGAAATGTCGCGAACTCTTTGAGCTCGCGGGGGCCGCGGACGGGAGTCACCTGAAATCGGGGAAGAGGCATGACTGCTGGATGCTCTCCGGTAGGTCCCATCCCTGGGAGCTCGATGCGCGAACCCCACGCTCGTTGCTCTTCGGAGCCGATTCGCGGGACCTCGCATCTGTCCTTGTCTGAGGTCGGGATCGCTCATCGGCCGTGCTGCGTGAGCTCTACCGAGGATGATCGATCCGCTCGCGCCGAAGAGCGCCTCGGTGCTCCTCACCGTCGGACGCGCTAGATGAGGCCGACTTGTTCGCCTGCTTTCTTGATCTTTTCCAAGGCTTCATCGATGAGCGCATCGGTGTGGCTCGCCATCAGGCTGATCCGGATCCGAGAGGTCCCTTCCGGTACCGCGGGCGGAATCACCGGATTGGTGAAGACTCCGTTGTCGAGCAAGGCGCGCCAGAACCGGAACGTCTGCACCAGGGGCCCGACCATGATGGGGATGATCGGCGTGGTGGTGGTTCCGGTATCGAAGCCGAGGGAATCGAGCCCCTCCTGCAAGCGTTGCTTGTTGTGCCACAACCGCTCGCGTAGCTCCGGCTCGGTCTTCATGATTCGCAGGCATTCCCGGACCGTGGCGACGGCATACGGCGGCATGGAAGCGCTGAAGATGAGCGAGCGCGCATGGTGCTTGATGTAGTGCATGACCGGCTCGTCTCCGGCCGCGAATCCGCCGATCGACGCAAACGACTTGCTGAACGTGCCCACCAGGACATCGCACTCGTCGGTGACGCCGAAATGCTCGTGCACTCCCGCGCCCGTCGGGCCCATCACGCCGACCGAGTGCGCCTCATCCACGAGCAGGCGGGCGCCGTAGCGGCGGCAGATCGGGATGATTTCGGGGAGGTCGGCGATGTCCCCTTCCATGCTGAAGATTCCGTCGACCACGACGATCTTTCCGCCGTTGGGAAGGTCGCGGTGGGCTCGTTCCAGCATCCGCTCGAGACCGGCCAGATCCGCATGGTTGAACCGGTACACGGTTCCCGCCGACAGCTTCGCGCCATCGATGATGCTGGCATGATCGAGCTTGTCGATGATGATCGCGTCCCAGCGCTGCGCGAGAGTCGCGATCACGCCCAGGTTGGTCTGGAAACCGGTCGAGAACACGAGCGCGGCTTCCTTGCCGACGTACTCGGCGAGCTCCGCCTCGAGCTTCTCGTGGAGGTCGAGGGTCCCGTTCAGGAAGCGGCTTCCGGTGCAGCCCGAACCATATAGACGGGCTGCCTCCTCCGCCTTGGCCATGACCCGAGGATCGTGGGTGAGCCCCAGATAGTTGTTCGACCCGAGCATGATTTTCCGGTGGCCGTCGATGACGACCTCGGTCCCTTCCGATCCCGAGATCGGGATGAAGTAGGGATAGAGCCCGGCGGCCTGCGCTTCCTTGGCGCGGGTGTATCTCCGGCAACGATCGAACAAGTCGACGAACCCGGGACGATCGGACGCCGCCACTTCGATGAAATTCGCCTCGTCGCTTCCCATGCGCTCCTCGGTGCGGTTCCTGGGGAGAATACAGAATCGCCAGATGCTATGGCTCCGGTCCAGCGGCAGTCAAGAGCGCTCACCCGTCCCGGTAGCCCCAATCGATTATGTTCGTTGGGTTTGACTTTCACGGAACCCCTTCTTCTGCGCGAACGACAGGTCGTTCATCGCCATGCCTCGAGGTCCGTAGATTCAGCTGCTCGGGAGGCCGGCCGCCACTTCGCCAGCCCGTCGCGCGCCGGTGTGCCCTGACGTTCCGCCCACCCGGCTCTCAGACGGAGGGAGGTGCCGGTTTGTTCCATTGGCCGCGGAACCTGGGGCGGGGGCGGTGGATCGGCGCGGACGCGTCACCATCATGTGGACTCTGGGATCATGACCGCCGAACGGAGCCGCGAAAGCATCCAATGCCCCATGATCGCGGCCGCTCGCCCGAGGATAGTGGCGGGGCCGGCGGGTAAAAGGATGTGGTGTTTTCCACCCACCTACCCGATACTGGAAACAGTACGAACGACTGGACGTCCAACACGGACTGTGCAGTGCGGCCTACTCGCCGCAGGCTCCGCTCTTCCTCGCTAGCCCCACCGAACACATCCAGGGGACGCAACAGGAGCCCACACGAAGGAGATAGAAACCTCCGCCCCGGGAAGAGGCGGAGACCAGGATAGGAGCATGTCTTTTGAATCGATGGGTCTCTCCCCAGAGATCCTGCAGGCCGTAAAAGAACTCGGTTACGTCACCCCCTCCCCCATTCAGCTGAAGTCGATCCCCCACGCGATGGCCGGCAAGGACCTCATGGCATGCGCGCAGACCGGTACCGGCAAGACCGCGGCGTTCGCGCTGCCGATCCTCCACCGTCTGAGCCAGGTGCCCAAGGCGCCCCTCCGGGCCCTCGTCCTCGTGCCGACTCGTGAGCTGGCGATTCAGGTGGGGAAGAACATTCGGGAGTACTCGAAGTACACCTCTCTGGAAGTGACCACGGTGTTCGGCGGTGTTCCGTTCGACTCCCAAACCATGATGCTGCGTCACGGGGTGGACATCCTCGTGGCGACGCCGGGCCGCCTCATCGATCACATGTGGCGCGGCAACATCGACTACCGAAACACCGAATATCTCGTGCTTGACGAAGCGGATCGAATGCTCGACATGGGGTTCATCGACGCGGTTCGAGAAATCGTGCGCGAGATCCCCACGAAGCGTCAGACGCTCCTCTTCTCGGCCACGCTGGGAGGCGAGATCCAGCGACTCTCGCGTGGAATCCTGATCGACCCTGTCAAAGTCGAAGTCGCGCCGTCCGCCACCACCGTGGAGACGGTCGATCAGCGAGTGATCTTCGTCGAACAGGACGACAAGCAGCGGGTGCTCGAGGGGTTGATCCAGGAACACGAGATGGATCGGGCGATCATTTTCACCCGCACCAAGGTCGGCGCGACGAAGCTCGCCTCCAAACTGCGGCAACGCGGCTACCGGGCTGCTCCGATCCACAGCGATCGCAGCCAGAACGAGCGTGTCGCGACACTCGAAGCGTTCCGCGCCGGGAAGGTGAATCTACTCGTGGCGACGGACATCGCGGCGCGTGGCATCGATGTCGATCACGTTGGACACGTCGTGAACTACGATGTCCCGTTCAGCGCGGAAGATTACGTTCACCGCATCGGCCGAACGGCGCGGGCCGGCAGAACCGGCATGGCGATCATGCTGGCGACGTCACGCGACCGGGCCACCTTGCACGCGATCGAGCGCCTGGTGGGAACTTCGCTGACCGGGAACGAGCGGAACGGATCGAGCAAGATCGTGAGTCCTGTCGCTGCCGAGACTCGCAACAACGGAGGCTCGGCATCCGGCTCTCGCAGCCGGCGGCGTAGGGGAAGCCGGTCGGGCAGTCGGCCCGCCGCGACGGCCCCTGTGCTCGTGGAGGCGTCGTCGACCGCTTCAGTGCGCGGTGCGCGCCCTGATCGCCGGTCAGATTCACGACGAGATCCGCGCGCGGCGTCCGATTCACGACAAGCTTCGCATGCGGCGTCCGATTCAAGAAGAGCTCCGCACGCGGCGTCCGATTCACGTCGAGCTCCGCAAACGGCGTCCGATTCAAGACGAGATCCGCGAGCGGCGTCCGGTCCGAGAGACGAGCGCATGACATCTTCCACTCGAAACCAGCGTAAAGCGGCTGACCCGCGGGAGCAGCGCACCACGAACCACGCATCGCGGGACGGTGCGGGTCATCGCGGCTCGAACCAGCGGCGCGCCGCGGGAGAGACGCAGAGCAGCGCGATCGCCGCGAGCACTCCGCGCAACCCCGGCAAAGATCCGAGCGCGGCGGCTCCCGGCATCTTCCAGTCGGTCCTCGGCCGGATCTTCCGCCGGCAACGGCCGGCACCGAGCTCGGAGGCGGCCAGAGTCTAGACGCTTGCACACGGCGCCTCTCGGGGCGCCGCTCTTACGTCGAAGCGCGCTCTCGGGCGCGCTTTTGCATTCGCCGACCGGTGCGCGCGCACGCGCTTCCCGCACGCAGGCAACGTCCTTGACCCGGGATGGTGGGATCTCTAGGGTGACTCCTGCAAACGCAACCTGCAGAAGGCCTCTCGGAGATGACATCCATGGAAGGAACCCTCGACGGGTTCGAAATCGGCGCACTTGCGGGCCGATGCTATCTCCTCGATACCAACGTCCTCCTTCACGATGCCACCGCACTCCTCGCGTTCGATGAACACAACATCATCCTCACGGTCGACATCCTGGAAGAGTTGGATCGCTTCAAGCGCGAAAACGACGAGCGCGGCCGCAACGCGCGCTACGTGATTCGGACCATCGACGAGCTCCGCCGGAGCGGCAACTTCCGGGACGGCATCCCGCTCTCGGGCGGTGGAAAGCTGTTCGTGATGGTCGACACCTACGTCGAGCATCTCCCTCGCGGGATGGACGTGAGCCGAACGGACAACCGCATTCTCGCGGCGGCGTTCTTCCTACAGAAGAGCGGCGTCGACATCATCTTCGTGAGCAAGGACATCAACGCGCGCGTCAAAGGAGAGATTCTCGGGCTGCCGACCGAAGACCTCCTGCGCAGCCGGGTCGACTTCGAGGACTTGTACACCGGCTGGGCCGAGGTCGATTGCACCGGGCAGCAGATCGACGAGTTCTACCAGAGCAAGTCCCTCGTTCTGGACCGGGAGTTCCGCCCCAACCAGGGCGTGCTCCTGCGCAGCAGCTCGAACAGCAAGCAAACCGCTCTGGGGATCTTCCGCGCGGATTCGGGCCGCATCGAGACTCTCAAGCACTACGAATCGCGACCGTGGGGAATCCAGGCGCTCAACCTCCAGCAACATTTCGCGCTCGAGCTGCTCTTACGCCCGGATATCGAGCTCGTGACGATGCTGGGTCAGGCAGGCACGGGCAAGACGCTTCTCGCGCTGGCGGCCGGGCTCCATCAGGTCGCGGAGAAGAAGCTCTACCGCCGCATCATGGTCTCCCGCCCCGTCATTCCGCTCGGGCGGGACATCGGCTATCTCCCGGGCACCAAGGAAGAGAAACTCGAAAACTGGATGGGCCCGGTGCAGGACAACCTCAACTTTCTCGTGGATCCGCAACTCGAGCAGACCTCGGAGAAGATCGATTATCTCTTCGCGACCGGGATGATCGAGATGGAGGCGGTGACCTACATCCGCGGGCGCAGCTTGCCCGGGCTGTTCATCCTGATCGATGAAGCCCAGAACCTCACGCCGCATGAGGTGAAGACAGCGGTCAGCCGCGCCGGCAAGGACACCAAGGTGGTGCTGACCGGCGACGCATACCAGATCGACAATCCTTATCTGGACGCGTCGAGCAACGGATTGACCTATGTCGTGGAGCGCTTCAAGGGCCAGTCGCTGTATGGCCACATCACGTTGAGCAAGAGCGAGCGCAGCCACCTCGCGAGCCTGGCCGCCGAGCTGCTTTGATCGCCCTGGCAGACTTGCGAAGGGGGGTGGAGGGCCGGCTCGGTCGCATCTCCACGAACGGACTGAGTCGCATCGCCACTCTCGCGCCGCCTCTGAGTCGCATCGCCACTCTCGCGCCGCCTCTGAGTCGCATCGCTACTCTCGGGCCGCCTCACTCCCCTTCTGGACGAGACACTTCGCGTCGATAGGCTTCTTTGCCCTCCGCGACTGCCTCGCGGACCGCGCTCGCCTGAGACTTCGCGACTTGCGTCAGGTGGTCCACTCGACTCCGAGCCGAACCTGCCAGATCATGCGCCCGCTCGCCCAGAGAACCCTTCGCTTCCGTGATGCGGTCGCCGCTCCGCCGGTACACGTCACGCGCGCCCTCGCGGATCCTGCGCCGCGTCTCGGTTCCGCGATCGGGCGCGAGCAGCAGCGCGGTCACGCCTCCGGCCACCACGCCGAGCAAAAAGGCCAGGGCCGTATCTTTGGTGTCGTGCGACATTTCTCCACCTCCTGTTTCAGGTTCCAATCGATTCCACCGCCTTCTCCGGCATCGGGAGCGGCCTGTTTCAGCTTCCAATCGGTTCCACGTCTTGTCCGACATCGGGAGCGGCCCGGCAATCCTACAGTGGAACCCGCTCGCAAATTCCCCGGAACGAATCAGCGCTTCCGCAAGGTCGAAACTCCGGCCTGCACGCCGCGCACCAGTCCCACGAGCTGGCGGGTGCCTTCCCGGAGAACCCCGAGATCTCGAATCATGGGGACAGCCAGCCGCTTGGTTTCATAGGTGACTTCCGAGGTGTCCCGAGCCACTTCCTCCAGGCGCGCAATGACAGCTCTCGTTTCCGCGATCAACTCGCTGGATTCCTGGAGCACCCGATCGATCCGGGGGCTCAACGCGGCGATCGACTGCTCCAGTTGCGCCGCCGACTGCGCGATGCGTCCGGAGCTCCGGATCAGGCCGATGGCGGTGATCACGGCGCTGAGCGCGATGATG
>CAMPIC010000054.1 GCA_946886185.1 uncultured bacterium | reverse complement strand
ATCATACCCGCTTGCCCGCCCACCCCGTGGAGATGGAGCTCTTCCACAGGCCGCTCCGGCACGCGCGCGATGCAGGTGCTGGTTCCGGCGCGCGGCGCGAGCACCGCCACCAGCTTGCTCCCGGGAAAAAGCGCGGTGTCGCGATAGTTCAGCGACGATCTGCGGTTGGTGTTCTGCACGCTGGAGATGATCCCGGGTGGACCGAGCACTTCTCCCAATAGGAGATCCCCTTGACGCCAGCGGTCGTCCGGTTGAACCGGAAGGAGATACCGGATCCACTTCGGATCGACGCAACGGATGGCGCTCGGCATCAGCCATTGCGCCCGGCGCTCGGGATCGACCTCCACGATGGTGCGAATGACCGACATTGCATCCTCCTGTCGCCCTGAGTTCTGCGCCCTGTCGTCCCGGACGAGCGGCCGTTCTCTCTCGATCGCACTGGCCGTGCTACCCTCGATGTTGCCCGATCCGATCCGGCGATTGCGAGAGACGAGCTGCCCCGATCGATCGAAAGCGGCGACTGGGCCGCAAGAGTCGGAATATCCGAGCAGTGCTCCGAGGAGAGATTCACATGGCGCGCACGATCGACTTCCGTTCCGACACCGTCACCCGCCCCACCGCGGCGATGCGAGAGGCGATGTGCCGCGCCGAAGTGGGCGACGACGTGATGCGCGAGGATCCGGCCGTGAATGCTTTGGAAGAGCGCTCGGCGCAGCTCTTCGGCAAAGAGGCGGCGCTCTTCACTCCCTCGGGAACGATGGCCAATCTGCTCGCGATTCTGAGCCAGACCTCCCCCGGAGACGAGATCCTCCTGCATCGGGAGAGCCACATCTACTATTACGAGGCGGGCGGCTATTCGGCCATCGCCGGGTGCAGCGTCCGGCTCCTCGACGATGCCTCCGCTCCCAAGCCGGGATTGATCACACCCTCCGCGTTGGAAGCGGCGATTCGTCCCAAGGATGACCACTTCCCCACGCCCAGGCTGGTCACGCTCGAAAACACGCACAACCGGGGAGGCGGCGTCGTCTGGCCGCTCGATCTTCTCGGAGCGACGGCTCGAGTGGCCAAGCGGCGCGGGCTGCATCTCCACCTGGACGGCTCGCGGATCTGGAACGCTTCGGTGGCACAGGGAGTTTCGCTCGCGGAGCTGTCGGGGCCGGTCGACACGATCTCGGCCTGCTTCAGCAAAGGGCTCGGGTGCCCCGTGGGATCGATCCTGGCGGGTCCGCGCGAGACCATCGATCGCGCGCGCCACCGTCGCAAGATGCTGGGAGGCGGCATGCGCCAGGCAGGAGTGCTCGCGGCGGCCGCGGTGTATGCGCTCGATCATCATCTCGCGCGCCTCGCGGACGACCATCGGCGCGCGCTCGCCCTCGCGAACGGGATCGCCGCGTGTGCGCCGTTCGAGCTCGACCCCGGCCGGGTCGAGACCAACCTCGTGTACATCCCGATCACCGCGGGGTCGATGCAGGCGGGCAGGGACGCGATCTACTGGGAAGCGCGATTCGTGGAAGCGGGTCTTCTTTGCTATGCGGAAGGCAATGATCGAGTCCGCCTGGTGACCCATCTGGACCTGAGCGACGAGGACATTGCCGAGGCGATCGACCGGATCCGCCGCATCACCGCCGACTGATCCGCGAAGGGTTGGGAAACGCCGGTGAAGTCAGCAGAAGGCAGCACGATCACGGCTGCCCAAGGAGCTCAAGGAAAGGTAGACTGGTGGGCGGCACGCGCGGTCGCGTCCGGAGGGATCATGGTCCAGTTCCTGCTGTGGGCAATCCTGTTCCTTCTCTGCTGGCCCGTCGCCATCCTGGCCCTCATTCTCTATCCGCTCATCTGGGTGCTGATGCTCCCGTTTCGGCTCGTCGGAATCACCGTCACCGCGGTCTTCTCGCTCCTGCGCGCCATCCTTCTTCTTCCAGCTCGCGTCCTGGAGGGTCCGCGCCGCCCTTGAGTGCGAGCGGCGCGTCTCGGCTCAGGAGGCGAAGGAGCGATCGAACAGAGCTTCGATCGCTTTCTTGCCGTTGTCTTCCATGCTCCGCGTGCCCGTCCCGGTGAAGTGGACGTGCTGGATGACAGGCGCGGACTCCGGCGACCATTCCCGTCCCGTCCACCGGAACCAGCCGTCGCGATCCTGATCGAAGACGAAAAGCGGCTTGTTGCAGAGCTTCGCGAACTCCGCTCCCCATCCGGTGCCGCCTTTCACGGTGGCATCGTCGAGGATCTTGCCGATCACGTAGATCTCCTGGCCGGCATTGACCTGGTGCCAGATGGTCTGGAGCACCTTCTTGAAGAGCGGCGTATTGGGATACTGCCGGTGCATCATCCGGCTCACGTACTCCAGGCTCACGTCTCCCTGGAGCAGCTCTTCGTGATTGAGCGTGCGGATGCCGCGGCGCCGGCTGTCCTTGTGGCCTTCGAAGCTGAAGTTGATCTCTTCGATTCCGCGGCGCTCGGCAGCCGCGCCGAACTCCACTTCCGCGCCGGCCGCGGCTCCACTGAACAAAATGCAATCTTTCGGGTCGATGGCGTTACCCTCCGTCCGTTTCGGCGGACCTGGTCTCGATTTCCGTGCAAAACGGGGAATGTATCACGGCGAGGTTGAAAGGGGCGACGCGAAATCGAGGCTCGATTGTCCGCCCGGTGGCTACTCTCGCAAGTCCGGCGGCCGAGCGGTGCTCCCCGGCTTCAGGCGGCGGCCGAATCGACGTCCCGGAGGGGATCTTCTTCGAGCGGCGCGCCCCGGGCAGAACGGCGTCCCGCGATCTCGAGCGCAGCGACGCGGAAGCCTTCGACCAGAGTGGGAAAATTGAAGATGTTGTCACGGTACACGTCGACCGGGGTCCCGGCGAGCATGCCCATCTGGCCCACGTGGACAAGCTCGGTCGCGCCCTCTCCCACCACGTGCACGCCCAGGATCCGCTGCCCCGCGGCATCGGCCACCACTTTGAGGAATCCGTCGGTGTCGCCGGAGATCTGGCCACGCGCGAGCTCCTCGAAACGAGCCCGCCCCACGAGAACGTCTCCGTGCTCGCGGCGCGCCCGTTCTTCGGTCAATCCCACGGCGGCCATCTCCGGAATGGTGTAGATCCCGACCGGCAGCATTTCCAGCGGCATTCCCTCCGCCAGTTGCAGGGCGTGGCAGACCGCGCGCCTCCCCTGTTCCATGCCGGAGGAGGCGAGCGAAGGGGGTCCGATCACGTCTCCCACCGCGTAGATGTGCGGCACCGTGGTCTGGCAATGCTCGTTCACGGGGATGAGCCCGCGCTCGTTGAGCTCGAGTCCTGCCGCGTCGAGACCGAGTCCTTCGATCGCCGAGATGCGACCCAGCGCGACCAGAAGCTTGTCGCACTCGATGCGGGTCTCGCGCTCGGTCGCGACCACCACCGAGTCGAATCCGTTCCAATACACCTCGGCGGCGCGGTCTTCCCCGAGGAACGTCGCGCCGTTCTCCTGGAATCGATGGAGGAAGCGGTCGGTCAGATCCGGATCCAGGAACGAGAGCGGGCGCGATCCACGATCGATCATGGTCACGCGCACGCCCAACGCCGCGAAGATCGAGGCGTATTCCGAAGCCACCACGCCGCCGCCCAGGACCACCATCGACCGCGGCAAATAGGCCATCGAGAGCACCGAGTCGCTGTCGAAGATGTTCTCGTGATCGATCGGGATGTTCTCCGGTTGCCGCGGCTTCGACCCCACCGCGAGGACGAGATAGTCGGCAGTGACATCGCGGGACGCTCCCGTGGGTGCGGTGATCCGCACGTCATGCGGACCGCGCAGTGTCGCGCGCCCGTGCACCAGCTCCACGTGATTGCGCTGGAGCTGCTTTTCGATGAAGCCGACGTGGCCGTCGATCACTTCTTCCACGTGCGCCATCAAGCTCGCCAGCTTGGTCTCCTCTCGGAGCTGGAACGGCTGCAGCGACTGCACTCGATCCTGGAACCGCCGTAAGAGGACGGTCGTCTCGCGCAAGGTCTTGCTCGGGATGGTGCCGCGATGCACGCAGACCCCGCCAGGCTCCCGCCCCTTCTCCACGACGAGGACGCGCTTGCCCGCCTTCGCGGCCTGGACCGCGGCCTTCTGCCCCGCCGGCCCCGAGCCGATGACCACGAAATCGTAATGAGCGGAGCCGTTCATGCGATCGCCTCCGCGAACTTGCGGACTTCGTCCCCCTTGGCGACGATCGCGTCCACGTCATCGGGATAGAGGTTGAGCTCGGCGAAGGCGAGCTCTCCATGGAGCATCTGCGCGTCGTAGGTCTCCGGCGCGAGGAGATGCTGCGCGAGGCGGTCGGACAGATGCGCGATGCGCGCTTCATCCTGGAAGGCAGGCGCCTCGGAGTATCGATGATGGAAGCGCGTCGCGCCGATCACCGCGGGCGGCATCGACCAGCGCTCCACCATGCACGCTCCCACGGCGGTGTGAAACTCCTCGGCCAGATCCAGCGCCAGTTGCTTGGGGACCGCCGTGCCCTGCTCCGTCTCCAGCTCTTCGATCCAGTGGATCACGACCGGCTTTCCCACGTCCTGCAGCAGTCCGCAGAGCAGCGAGGTATCGACCGACTTGCGCAGGGCGCGCGCGATTTCGCGAGCGAACGCTCCCGCGGCGGCGGCGTGCCCCCAGAGCGCGCGCACTTCGGTCTGAAAGCGCGACGATTGGAAGACGGCGCCCCGGACCGATATCGCCACCGCGATCTCTCCGATGGTCCGCTGGCCCAGCCGGCTGATTGCCTGCTGCAACGAGACGATCCGGCCGTCGGCGAAGTACGCGGGGGAGTTCGCGACGCGCAGGAGATGTCCGGCCAGACCCTGGTCGCGATGGATCGCCTTCGAGAGGCTGGACGCGCTGGAATCGGGGGAGTAGCAGAGATCGAGGACCGTCGCGACCGAGGCCGGCAGCAGCGGCAGATCGATCTCTCCCGACTCGAGCCGAGCTTCCAAAGCCCGGCGCATCGCCTCATCCCGAACAGGAAGCGCGCCCATCCATATCTCCTTCGAGCATTCGGCGGGATCACCGTTCCTGCGCGGAAGCGCCAACCGCCAAAGGGAAGGATCGGCCGCCCGAAGCGAGATGTTTACCTACGCGCAGACCCCGTCCTCGCGAGCGGCCTGGGCGACGGCGCGCGCCACCGCCGCGGGCACGGACCGATCGAGCGGACTTGGAAGGATCCGGTCGCGGGTCGGCTCCGGCACCAGCCGGATCAGGGCCGCGACCGCCGCGAGCTTCATCGAAGTGGTGAAGCGGCGCGCCCGCGAGTCGAGCGCTCCGCGAAAGAGCCCGGGGAACACCAGGACGTTGTTCACCTGATTGGGGTAGTCGCTCCTTCCGGTCCCGATCACCCCGGCTCCTCCCGCGCGAGCCTCGTCCGGATCGATTTCCGGAGTGGGATTGGCGAGGGCCAGGACGATCGCATCTTCGGACATGGTCTGGATCTCTTCCCGCCCGATCAGGTTGCCTCGACTGACCCCGATGAAGACATCGGCGCCTGCCAGGGCGTCCCGGATCGACCCGGCAAATCCGTCCGGGTTGGTGAGCCGCGCCAGATCTTCCTTGATGATGTCCTGGCCTTCGCGACCCGGCGCGAGAATGCCGCGCGAGTCGCAGATCAACGCTCTCCGAACCGGGACGACCTGCTGCGCGCCATCCTGCCCGAGCAGGAGCCGCGCGACCGCGCGACCCGCCGCGCCCGCTCCGCTGATCACGATCGAAAGACATTCCGTGGATCGGCCGAGCGCCCGCGCGGCGTTGGCGATGGCGGCGAGGATCACGATCGCCGTTCCGTGTTGATCGTCGTGCAGAACGGGAATCCCGATGTCCTGCAGCCGGTCCTCGATCTCGAACGCGCGCGGGGCCGAGATGTCCTCCAGGTTGATCCCTCCATAGGAGGGAGCGATCGCACGAACGATTTCGACGATCCGTTCCGGTTCGCGAGCATCCAGCACCACCGGGACCGCGTCCACCCCGGCCAGCTCGCGGAACAGCGCCGCCTTCCCCTCCATGACCGGCAGCGCCGCGAGCGGTCCGATATCCCCCAGCCCCAACACCGCGGAGCCGTCGGATACGACCGCCACGGTGCGTCCTTTCCAGGTGAGGTCCCAGGCGAGATGAGGTTGGCGCGCGATCTCCTCGCAAGGTCGCGCGACGCCAGGCGAATAGGCCAAGCTCAGATCGTCGATCGACTCGACACGCATCCGCGACCGCGTCTCGATCTTGCCGCGGGTCTTGCGGTGCAGCTCGAGCGAGCGCTCGTACACCGTCTCTCGATTCCGGCCCGCTTCGGTCGCGCGCGCAACGGAGGGCCGCGCAACGGCCGCGCGTGTGAACCGTTCCGTGCGGATCTCACCGGTGAGCGGATCCCGAACCGGAATCGTCCCCTGAAGCGCGTTTCGCACGAGCGCCTTCGTGTCGCGCGGAAAGTCGCGTTCCAGGATCCAGTCCAGGAACTCCGGATCCTCGTCGACCAGAGATCGCAGCGAGGCGCCGCGCCGCTCCCCGAAATTGAGATGCGGCTCACCGTGACGCCAGGCGAACCTGCGCCCGGAATCGACGTACCGGTTCTCCTTGGGAGCGAGCGAGGCCGCGAGCTCGAGAACCGCTCGGGGCAGATCGGGATAGCGCTGCAGCTCTCCGAAGAGCACTTCCGCGGTGGCGCGCGCATCCGCCAGCGCGCCGTGGGCGCCGACCAGATTTCGATCGCAGTAGAATCGATACGCGGCGCTCAGATCGCGCGGCTCGCGGCCATGGAAAATGGTCTGCGCATCGAGAGCGGGGATGCCGTCGTACTCCCATCGTATCCCCGCGCGCTGGAATTCGCGCTGCAGCATCGGAAGATCGAAGCGGACATGGTTGTATCCCGCCAGGACCGCGCCCCCCAGCATGTCCAGGGCGCGATCGGCGATTTCGGCAAAGGTGGGAGCTCCCAAGACGCGCTCGTCGGTGATGCCGTGGATCAGGCTCGACTCTTGCGGAATCCTCATTTGGGGATCGACGTAGCTGTGGAACTCGTGCGCCTTTCCCTGGGGGGCGATCCGTACGATCGCGATCTCCACGATGCGGTCCACTTGGAGATCGGTGCCGGTCGTCTCGAGATCGAGCACCGCGAGCGGCCGATCCAACTCGAGTCCGCTCATGTCATACCGTTCGGTCATGGCACTCCCTTCGGTCTCCGACGACGCCGGACGGACGGTCCCGCATTGCGTCCGATTCGTCAACGGTGGCCGTGACAGCGAAAATTGTGCCGAGCCAGAGGCTCTGCGGTATTGTTCCGGACTCCGCGAGAAGCCGGCCGAAAGGGACGATCAGGAGGAGCATGAGGTCCATCGACATCCGCACGGCGCCGTCGGCTGACATCCAGATCCCGATCGAATTCCAGGGACTCTACGATCTCGCCTACAACTTCTGGTGGACGTGGAACAGCCCCGCTCAACACCTCTTCCAGCGGATCGACCCGATCCAGTGGAGCCACTACCGCAACCCCGTCGAACTGCTCATCAACGTCGAGCCGCATCGTTGGGATGCCCTCCTGGTGGACGGCGACTTCGCCGCGGCCTATCACTCGGTGATCGATGCACTCCAGGCGTACCTCAACGACACCGAGTCGACCTGGTTCCATCAGCGCTATCCTGACTTCGACAAGGGTCCGATCGCGTACTTCTCGACCGAGTTCGGATGGCACGAGTGCCTCAGCATTTACTCCGGAGGTCTCGGGATCCTCGCGGGTGACCACTGCAAGTCGGCCAGCGATCTGGGGCTTCCGTTCGTAGGAGTGGGCCTCATGTACGGACGCGGCTACTTCCATCAGACCATCGATGCCGACGGTCACCAGCAGCACCACTACCGCGAGTACGATTTCCGGCGCGTTCCGATCCTCCCGATCAGCACTCCCTCCGGACGCACCGTGCGCGTTTCGGTCGATTATCCCGGGCGCGTGGTTCACCTCCAGTTGTGGAAAGCCATGGTGGGCCGCGTGCCGGTCATCCTGCTCGACTCCGACCTGCGTGAGAATCACCCCGCCGACCGTCCGATCACTTCCATTCTGTATGTGCGCGGGCGCCAGATGCGCCTTTGCCAGGAGATCGCGCTCGGAATGGGGGGAGTCAAGGCGCTCAGGGCGCTCGGGATCGAGCCCTCGGTATGGCACATGAACGAAGGGCATTCGGCGCTCCTGGGATTCCAGCGAATCGACGAGCTCCTGCAATCGGGTGCCGAATCCTCGTTCCACGATGCGCGCAAGCGGATCCAGCGCAGCACCGTCTTCACCACCCATACACCGGTGCCCGCAGGCAATGAGTCGTTCGATGGCCGGCTGATCCTGCGCTACTTCGAGACGTGCATGCAGCGCTGGGGAATCGACGCGGAGCACATGCTGTGGCTGGGAAGCGTGCGCAGCGGCGGAGCTCTCGCGCCCGTGGCTCCCACGCCCGTGCCGGCTACCGCGGCGGCCGCCGCAGGGACGGCTGGAGGAGAACGAACACTTTCCGAGCCCCCGCCCCCGGAACCGACCAGCCCCGGACCTGTGCCATCGCCGCCGAGCGCCGCGCCCGCCGGCTCCGGCAGCGGAACGAACGGCAACGGATCGAGCAACGGATCGAGCAACGGATCGAGCAACGGGTCGAGCAATGGTGGAAGCAACGGCGATGCGGACGGACCGCCGCTTCCTCCCTTCAACTTGACCGCGCTCGCTTTGCGCACGAGCAGGCTCGCGAACGGCGTGAGCGCGCTGCACGGAGAAGTGGCGCGCGCCCTCTGGCAGGATCTCGACTACGGCGAGGGGATGTCGCGCGTCGAGATCGGTCACATCACGAACGGCGTCCACGCGCCCACCTGGATCGGGCCGGAAATCGCCACGCTCCTTTCGGCGCACCTGGGCGCCTCGTTCCCCCACAACCTCGAGCATCCCGGCTTTATCGAGACGCTCCAGCGGATCGCTCCGCTCGATCTCTGGAACGCGCATCTCGCGCAGAAGAAACGGCTCATCCACGTGGCGCGGCGCAAACTGCTCGAACAGTTTTCCCGTTTGGGCCGTTCTCCCGACTCGCTGCGGGACGTCGACACCATCCTCGACGAAGATGCGCTCACCATCGGCTTCGCGCGGCGCTTCGCCACCTACAAGAGAGCGGCGCTCATCTTCCGGGACACCGCCCGGCTCGCGCGTCTGGTGCGGGCGGAGGGGCGACCGATCCAGATCATCTTCGCCGGTAAGGCGCACCCGGCCGATCGACCGGGCCAGCAGCTCATCCGCGAGATCATCGCCACCTCGCAAACCCCCGACTTCCTGGGGCGTGTGGTTTTCCTCGAGGATTACGACATGGGGATCGCGCGCTATCTGGTGCAGGGGGTCGACTTGTGGCTCAACACCCCCCGCCGGCCGCAGGAAGCGAGCGGAACGAGCGGGATGAAAGCGGCGCTCAATGGAGTGCTCAACTGCTCGATTCTCGACGGGTGGTGGGACGAAGGCTTCGACAACTCTCATGGATGGGCGTTCGGACAGGAGCTCCCGACGGGCGACGCCATCCAGCAGGATGCGGAGGACGCCAATTCCCTCTACACGGTGTTGAGCGAGCAGATCGTCCCGGCCTTCTACGAGACCGATCCGCAAACCCGAGTCTCCCATGGCTGGGTCGATCGGATGAGGCAGGCGATCGGACAGCTGGCGCCCCGCTTCAACACCGCGCGGATGGTGCGGGAGTATGCCGAGAAGTACTATCTTCCCGCGTCCGAGCCTTAGCGTTCACGAACACTTCGAGTTTCCAAAATGACTGACCGAGCCTCCCCATCGGCCGCCGGCGATTCCCGGGGCTCGATCCATAGCAGCGGCGGCTTCGAAGGCCTCACTCCGGAAATCCAGGCCGTGGCGGGACGCCGGCTGGCGGGCGTCGCCGTGGTCTACGCGGGCGCGTGGCTCCTGGTCTTCGTCTTCTTCTGGTGCATCCGGATCGTGCAGGCGGGGCGCTTCGTCGGGCCCATTCCCGATTTCATCCCTGAGATGCTGGTCTCCGTCGCGCTCTCCGTCACCTTGGTGATTCTGGTGCGACGCGGGAAAGTGCCAGCGCGCCACTTCGTCAAGGTCGCGCTCGCATTCGAATTCGTCGGAGCGTATTTGACGATGGAAGGGATGTGGGGCTGGCAGCACTACTACGCGGGCGTCCTCGAGCGGATCGCGCAGGCCGGCGGAGACATCTCGCGCCTGACCTCCGCCGACGTCTTTCGCGTGGGCGATGTCCACTGGCTGGGAGTCTGGATCCTGAGCTTCACCATCATTGTCCCGATCCCGCCGGTGCGCGCGGCGATCGCGAGCTTCGCCTGC
>CAMPIC010000053.1 GCA_946886185.1 uncultured bacterium | reverse complement strand
GTGTACACCACGTGCGGCGCCGACTGATCCCCACCGTTTCCGCGACGACGCCGCACGTGGTGTACACTCCGCGAGCGGGTCGGTCATCCCGCCATCTCGCCGGGTCAAAGGAAACCGCATGTCCGTCCGTCATTTCGGACTGTCGCTCATCATTGTCATCCTTGTGCTGGCGGCTTGTGGGGGCGACGAGTCCCGTCCGGTCGACATTCCGAACAGCCCTCCGCGGGTGACCAGGTTCCTGCTCACCGAACCGCGGGCCCATGCTGCCGAGGATCTGCATCTCTCCATCACCGCGGGGGACGACGACGGGGATGAGCTCCGCTATCGCTGGTTCGCGACCCGAGGCTCGTTCCCCAATGGGCGGGGGCAGCGATCGGTGGTGTGGCGAGCCCCGCGGACCCGCGGGATCGACACGATCTCGGTCTCCATCACCGATTTCCAGGACTCGATCCAAGCGCACAAGGTCATCGAGCTGGTGCTGCCGACTCCGCCAGGAGATCTGCACCACGTCAATTCCACCAGCCTGGTCGACGTCAGTTGGGATGCGAGCTCGGACGACGGGATCGAAAACTGGGCTGGGTACCAGATCTTCTACTCGACCTCGAGCCTGCTGGGAGTGTCCGAGAGTGAGCTGGATCCATTTCTCGCGACGCCGGAGCCGACGAGGGACCGGCTCGTCCGTATCTCCGGCCTGACGCAGGGGCAGAAGTACTATTTCCATGCGCGGTCGGTTCGCCGCTACGACGGGATGCTGGAACGTTCCGCGCCGACTCCCGAGTTCCACATGGCGCCGCGACCGGAGGGTGCCATTTCCGGATTCGGTGAGGCCGCCAGCACCCTGCGCTCGAGCTTCGATCTCTCCGCGAGGGCGGTCCTGCCTCTCGATCCTTCCAATCCGAGCCGGATCGCGGAGCGCGATTTCTACTTCGGGACGACCGACTCTCTGGACCGAGAGGGAAATCTCGTTCTGAAGAGCGTCTCGGAGCTGGCCAATCGCAATCCTGCCTGGGCGAGTCGCGAGCTGCTGATCAAGCCGCTGGGAGTGGACAACTGGAACGCCACCACCACGACCGACGAGGGGTGGTCGACGCGCGCCCCGGTCCAGCTGCGGGGCGTGTACGCGATCAAGACTCCGGAAGGAAACTACGCGAAGGTCTGGGTCACCGGTGTCTCGCGCTTTCCCCCCGAGCGGATCGTGACCTTCGTCTGGGCTTACCAGCCGATTCCGAACTATCCGAGCTTCTGACGATGGCAAGCGATCCTTCCGCATCCGCCGGCTTCGTCAAAGCGATCGTGATGCCTCCGTCGCGGGATCGATTCCTCGTGCAACGGAGGAGCAAGCCGGGAGATCGCTACTACGGCTTCTGGGAGCTTCCCGGAGGACGGATCCATCCGGGAGAGTCGGTCCATGAGTGCCTCTTCCGAGAGGTGGAGGAGGAGACTGGGCTGCAGGTGGAAGAGGTCCTCGGCCAGTCCCAAGACAGGATCGAGGATCGCCTGGGAGGGCGCGCGCGCGTACTCTTGCCGCTCGTCGTGGTCGAAGTGATGGCCGCCGGGCCGATCTTCGGCCAGTACTACGTCTGCCTCGTGCGCGGAGCGGCGCGCGACACCGAAGAAGGTAGCTCTCATCGATGGTTCCTGGTTCCCGAGTTCCGGCAAGCCTTCCTGGAGTCGCCCAGCCCCGCCGACGAGCTCTCCACCGTGGACCTGCTGGCCATGCGGGTCGTGTTCCGCGATCGCCTTCTCGAACCTCTGCTTCGATGAGCGGTTCGCGCACCCGTCCGTCCGCTTCCGTGTTCGCGCACTTCTCCGCGCCCGTTCGTATGCACGTGCCGGTCATCATGTGGATGCTGCTGCTCGTGTCGGCGATGTCCGTGTTCGCGGTTGCTCCGGCATCGGCGGAGGATGCGATTCCGCTGATCTACGTCTCCATTCCATCCGCGCGGCTGGCGAGCTGGGAGGATGCCGACGGTGTGTTCGGACGCCGTTTCGTAGAGCAGTTCGGTTCGCTCGGCACGATCCACCGGCCCGACGAGCTTCCCATGAAGGCGCAGGACGCGCTTTCGCGATGGAAGGAATCAGTCCGGGACGCGGTCGTGTACCTCGACCACGATGCCTCCGATGACCCATCCCATGACGATGATCCGTCCGTTCCCGATGCGTCATCCGGTGTCGATGAGTCGTCCGGTGAGGATGCCGGAAGAGCGCGCGCGGGCCTGTCATCGTCGACGCACTTCCGCCAGGATCGACTCCTCCATCTCGGTCCGGATGAGAGTCCGATCCTCCTGCGATGGGTCGGAACGAGCTCGGATCGAGGAAGCGCGCTGCTCGAAAGCCTCCTTCCCGGACACCAAGCCTGGCTGGACGAGGGCAATGCGCTCCGCTGGGAAGAGGTCGGAGAGTTTATCGACCTGACACTCCGGGAGAACACCGCGCTGCGCCGCCTCGAAGCGCCGGGGCATCCTCTCTGGCTGCTGCGTGAATCGTTCGCGAACGACAAGCGGACAGCGAACCTCGCGCTCTATTTGTCGCGTTCGTCGTCGCCGCGCGCGCTCGGACTCGAGCTCGATCTCGCGGCGGTGTACGAGGGACCGGTGCGCCATCTCTGGCGAGACATCCTCGAGGAAGACTCGATCCCGGCCGTCGTCGTGGAGACGAGCGGTCTCGCCGGCGCCGACCTTCGCGTCCAGATCGCATCGGAGCGCCGGCTTTTCGCGCGGCGGCTCGAGGGATCGCGCGGTCGCGTCTATGGGCGACTGGATCGAGTCCTGCAGAGCCTCTATGGGGAACTGGAAGAGACCGGCATCTTGGTGATCGATGCGCGGGAGTCGCTCGACCCCTTCGTCGCAACCATCGGGAGGGACGTTCCGGCGCAATGGTGGAACCGGATTCCGCCTGCGCCCTGAAACACTTTGCGGGAGTAGTTTTTGATGGATGATCTGCTACGAATCGACAGTTGGTCCGCCACGGTCCAGCGCTGGCTCACCAGTCCCCAGTTCTATGTCCAGCTAGGCGCGATCGCCGCCGCCATCGGTCTGGGATGGGTGATCGCGCTCTTCCTCAGATCGAAGCTGGTCGTGAAAGCGGACGCGGAGCGCGAGCCGAGCCTCTTCCCCGGAATCCGGAGCGTGCTGCTCCAGGCCCGCCCGCTCTTGTGGCCGCTCATCAACATCATCCTGCTGGGGGTCGCGGCCAAGATCGCCTTCGCGTGGGTGGAAAAGAGCTGGCTCGTACGGATCGCCCAGAGCCTTTCCGTCGTCTCGTTCATGTACGTGTTCATCACACGTTTCATCTCGAGCCCGTTCATCGTCGCGCTCCTCAAGTGGGTCGGGATCCCGCTGGCGACGTTGCGCGTCTTCGGGCGTTTGGACGAGGTGGTGAACTACCTCGACGGCATCTCGATCCACGTGGGGACGATCGAGCTCTCTCTGTACGACCTGGGGCGGAGCGCATTTTTCGGAGCGATCCTCTTCTGGCTCGGCCGCATCTCCAGCTCCACCGGCAAGCGCGTCATCCGCAGTCAACCGCAACTCGATGTCGGAACGCGCGAGGTCGTGGCCAAGCTTTTCGAAGTCGTTCTCTTCCTCGTTCTTTTCGTCCTCCTGCTGCAGGTGGCGGGGATCGAGCTCACCACTCTCGCGGTCTTCGGCGGAGCGCTCGCCCTGGGATTGGGGTTCGGATTGCAGAAGATCGCCGCCAATTTCGTGGCGGGGGTCATCATTCTCCTGGATCGCTCGGTCACTCTCGACGATTACATCGAGCTGGAGGACGGCCGCGCGGGACGGATCCGCGAGCTGAACATGCGCTGCGCGACGCTCGAGACGTTCGACGGCAAGGACATCGTCGTTCCCAACGAGACGTTCATCTCCACGGCGTTCACCAACTGGACGCACAGCCATGAGAAGCAGCGCTACAGCGTCACCTTCTCCGTGGCCTACGACGCCGACATCCCGCGCGTGATCGAGCTGATCACCGATGTGGTGCGGAGCCATCCCCAGGTGCTGAGCGATCCGGAGATGCCTGCCGGCGAGCAGGCCGCGGTCGAGATCGACAGCTTCGGCGACTCCGCGATCAACATGCTGGTCGAGTACTGGATGGAGGGGATCGACGACGGAGCCAACTCGGTCGACGCGGATCTGCGTCTCATGATCTGGACCGCGCTCAAGACCAACGGCATCGAGATGCCGTTCCCGCAGCGCGAGGTGCGCATCTTGAATCCGCAGTCGTGACCCTTGGAACTCGCGAGCTATTGGAAAGCGACACCGCCTCGAGCAGCCGGGCTCTCAGAACGTCGTCAAAGCATTCGCCACTCAGCTACGTCGGAAGGGTTTCTCGTTCGAGGAGCAGAGAATGAGGGTCAGGACGGAGGATCGGTGCGGAGGACGTAGCCGATCCCAGGCGCGGTGATCAGGAGCCGAGGATCGGACGGATCGGTTTCGAGCTTCTGGCGTAGTCGGCGGACGAGCTGTTTGAGCAGCTGGCGATCTCCCTGCCCTCGGTGTCCCCAAACGTGCCCGCTCAGCCGTTCCGCGTCCATCGTTCGGCCCGCGTTCGAGAGGAGGAGCTGGAGCAGTCGGAATTCGAGGTGGGTGAGCCGCACGGCCGAGCCTCCGTCGATTTTCACGGTTTGCGCCTCGACGTCGAGCTCCAAACGTCCCGCGCTCACCGTGCCCGGTCGATCGCGTCCCGCCCGGCGAAGGAGGGCATGCACGCGCGCGATCAGAGTGCGCGGACTGAACGGCTTGGTGAGATAGTCGTCCGCTCCCAGCTCGAGACCTCGAATCTGATCTTCCTCGTCCGATCGCGCCGTCAGGAGCAGCACCGGGATCTCGACTTCGTCGCTCCGCATCCTCTTCACGACCTCGAACCCGCTCATGCGCGGCAGGTTGACGTCCAGGACGAGCAGCTCGGGCGCCTCGTCGTCGATCGCCTTGAGCGCCGCGGGACCGTCGCCCGCTTCCAGGACGAGGAAACCTTCCTGGCGCAGCGCATACGCGACGAGGCCGCGCAGCGTCGGATCGTCGTCGACCACCAGAACCTTCAATCGCGCTCCTTCCTCTCGAGAGGTCGAGCGTTCAGGCTACCGCAACTCCCGGCAGAGCGGAATCGACGGCCGTTTCAGACAAGCCGAGGGAGAGCATCCAGCGCCGGCTGTCACTCGTCGAGTTCGAGTGAACCCAATGCCTGCAGGTACATCGGCGCGACAAACGGGAGCCGGCAGCCGCAGCGCGCTATCTGATGAGCACGACGGGAAGGCGTGTGGCCCCGTTTGGCGTGGAGGCTCGCGCCCAGTAGCGGCCGGAGGGGAGCAGCCGGCCGTGGTCGTCGCGTCCGTCCCAGGACCACTCGGTCAATCCAGATCCGAGCGCGCGCCGCGACGACAGCGCGCGCACTCTTCGACCTTGCGTGTCGAAGAGGCCCACCTCCGCGTCGGCCGCATGATCGAGGAAGAGCCGAACCTGCGTCGACTCTCGCACCGGATTCGGGAACGCGACCAGCAACGGACCGCCTCCCGCGGGACGCGGCTGGCCGGTGCGCGCGATGCTGAAGTCGGAGGATGCGGTCGGAGTGACGGTGAATCTCGCTCCCACCATCGCGCCGATCTCTTCGAGCGATCCACGACAGGAGACGATGCCGTCGAGACCGTCCGAGGGAAACTCCATCCAATCGACCTCGACCGGAGAGGATTGCGGGACGGAGGCGGCTCCGGCATACAGACCGGGCGCCCCCGTCCCCTCGTTCGCTTGCTCGTAGGTCCAGGAGAGCGCTCCACGGACCGTGTCCCACTCGATGCGGACCGCCGCCAACTCCGTGGTGCTTACACGCCAGGTCTGTTGGATGGTGACGAGTCCACCGTCGGTGAATACGGCGCAATCGAGCGCAAGTCCGGGCGGTGCGTTCTCCACCTCGCTCAGACCAGCGGCCACGACTGCGGGAGCGCTCTCCAAAATCGGAGCTCCAGGTTTTGCGAAGCGGATCGTTCCGTCTCCGGCCAGGTGGAGCGACCCGACCGGATGTGTCAGGAAGTTCGCGGGAGCGAGAAAGTGGAGCGACCAGTCGCGACCCGGTTCGAGATGGATCGCGAGCTCGCGCGCGAGAAGACCGCGCCGCACCAGTGCGTCGGCGACGCGACCGACTTCATCGGGATCGGCTGAAAGAGTGGCTGCGCGCAGCAGACTTTCCGCGGCTTCCCGCCAAGTCGTGTTCGACTCCTGTTCGAGGAACGCGGCCAGCGCGAGCCGTTCGGCCGTCGCTGCGCCGAGGGAAACGCGTAGATCCCAGAGCAGACCGCTCCAGATCTGTCCGTCGGCATGCGCACGCCCGGTCAACGATCCTGGATAGGCGGCTCCGTTTTCGGCGCTGCGCAGGCAGGGCGGGGAGTACGACGTTGCGTCCCAATCGCCGACGCAGGGCTCGCCGGTCAGGGACGCGGCCCAGAAATCGGCGAATCCTTCGCTGATGGCGCGCGTGTCTCCGTCTCCGAATCCGGGGACGAGCGCGTCGTGGATCGCGTGTCCGAGCTCATGGAGGATGATGTCGGCGTCTTCCGCGTCGTCCACGCCTCCATCTCCGAAGACCAGCTCTCCGGTCGGACGTGAATACCACGAGTTGTCCGCCGCGGTCCCGTGGACCCGCGCGATGATGCGGCGTGCGAAGAGTCCGTCGAAACCGCGCTCCCGCACGCGCTCGATCCCGCGGTCGACGTGGAAGTAGGCCATCGTCTCTTCGAAACGCGGGTCATAACTCGGATATTCGTAGCGGAGCGCCGGCTCGTTCGCGAGAGGAGGACGATCGGAGCGCGTCTCGACCCATGGCCCGCGCAGCTTGCCGGTTCCGTCGAGCCGTGGAAGCGCGACCCACACTCGGTATGCATCGACCGGGCTGCCGTCGCGCAGACCGGAGAGCCCGCTGGTCGCGACGGGATTGGGATCGAAGAGAAGCGCTTGCCCGACCGACTCGGCGAGGAAACGGGCGTCACGGATTTCGAGGAGCGCGCCGGTTTCGGGATCGAAGCGCGCTTGCACGGGAATCGCGATGTCGAGTGGAGGAAGATCGGTCGACCAGGAAAGCGATGTTTGCGTTGGGTCGAGCATTCCTGCCGCCCTCGGGTCGAGCATTCCTTCGGCCCACAGATCCCAGGCGCCATCGCGGCGAGGCTGCGCGATCCACCGCGGCGAAGTGAAGCCGCCAGCAGCAGGGGAGAGAGCGGTCGCGCGAGCGAGTGCGTTCGCTGCCGGCGCCGTTATGGAGCTGAGTCGTGCGATTCGTTCTCGGTCGATCGGAGCGATCGGTTTGCACCGCCAGCTCAGGTCGACGTCAGTTCCAGTCAGCGCTGCCGAGCGGGCATCGAGGTCATCTTGTGACCTTGACCTCGAAGCGCGGTGGTCCGTTGACAACGACATCGCAGTGGATCCACTTCCCGATGAATTCGTCTCGGACGGGATCGTTGGATCGTCTGGATCGGACGAACTCGTGGGACCGGTGGGGAAGAAGAACCCGTCAGGGATCGGAACGCGATCGGCGACCGTTTGCTGCACCACGAGGTCGTGGCCGCGCACTTCGATTTGGGCCACGGTCGGCCGAATTCGGATCGACCGCCCCCACGGAGTGTCGATCTCCGCGATCACGCTCCACGATCCTTCGTCCTCACCGAAGAGTGAGTCCGCCAGCTCCGCCGCGCGCACACGCAGGGACGAGGAGTCGCGCGACGCCGGCGAGGAGCGCCACGGTGGATCGATCACCGCGGCGACCGCCAGCACCGATAGGTAGGCCAGCAGCCACCCGAGGCGCGCTTTGGGACCGATCAAGAAACCTTGGAAGTGCTGCAGCCGCAACGAGTTGCCGCCCTGCGCTCACAGATCGCATCAACGTGCCGGGGTGCAGGGGGCACCTCGGGCACGCGCTCGATTCGATCCGCAGACGCTTGTAACGGAGTTCAGAAGCGCTTCTATCTTATCAACGATGCGCGGGCTCACCAAGCGCGCTCCACGGTGGGTGCGCATGAATCTCGATCTTCGCGGTGATTCCGCGCCGGAAGTCGAAACGGATTGCCTGGCCGTCGAGGCGGGTGGTTCAATCGTTCGCGATGTCCTTGCTATCTCGCCGCGTGCGCCGTGCCGCCCTTCTCGTTTCCCTGATCAGCGCAGTTCTGCTCGGGTGCGAAAGTGACGAGCCCTCGCTTCTCGCGCCTCTTTCGACTGTGACCATCCGTTCCACGCTGCCGGACGGGAGTCTCCTCGGGACGGAATTCCAGGTCGAATCCAGAGTCGTGGGACGCTCCATCTTCCACAGTCGTGTCGCTACGGATCGGGGAATCGCGACCGTATCGCTGCCCCCCGGCAGTTATTCGATCAGCGACCTGTCAAATCAGGCGTACTACACCTCGAACGGCCCGGTCGCAGAACCAGAGGCCGCGGAGATGGTCGAGATCACTCGTCTTCAGTCGGCGGACATCGAGTTCCGATACGCGAGCCTGTCGATACGTTTGCGATCTCCGTCCGGAGAGTCGGTTGCTTGGGATGACGCCGTCGGATCGGGTCCGTTCATCATTCCCTTTGGGCGTGAAAGGCTTCGTGCCGAGGGGGACTCGGTGATCGTCATCTCTCCACTGCCGACGGGCGACTACAAGATCGCATCGGGTCGGCATGGTCGGAGATGGCCGCTGACGTGGTATCCATCGCAGCCCTCGCGATCGCGCGCGATCCCCGTGCGGCTCGGCGCGGGGGAAGCGCGCTCCATCGAGATCGACCTACTTCCGCCGTCATACGTCGCATTCGACTGTCCGGCCCCGGTGCCGGTCGCAGACTGGCAGGCGAGGCATTGCCTGCGTATGACGGTCTCCGACTTCGAGTATGCGGACGTGGGCTACGCCGACTGTGTCGACAGTGCCGCCGTCATCGTGGGGCCGTTCGCGCCTGCAACCTATGAATACGATCTCACTCTCTCGTGGAGTCACGAGGACGGTCGCCGCACGCAGCGGAGTCTTCAAGAGCGCTCGATCGACTTGGTGGAAGGGGACACGACGCGCGTCTCCGTTCCATCGATCAGCGGAATCGAAGTGGCGGTCGATCCGGCGGAAGCGGAGCTAATCTTGCACACCGAGGGCGGTCAGGCGGTTGCAAGAGCTCACGGCGGTCCGGCACTGCTCTTCGCGGAACCGGGAACGTACCGGATGTCCGGTATGTTCCTCGGAGATGGGCGCACGTATTGGCGCCGAAGCCAGCGTTTCGAGGGTTCCGACAGCCTGATCATCGGGACTGGCTTGCGTAAGACCGATTGGAGGCTGGTCCGCACTGGAACAGCCCGCGGCCGAATCCTCGGAGAGGACGGCACGCGTGCGGGAGACATCCTCTCCACGAGGGTTCACCTGCACGGACCGGGTGAGTCTCGCGCCATCTTTGCCGAGTCGGACGGCAGCTTCGCGTTCAGCGGATTGTGGCCCGGTGAGTATCGAATTCTCGCCGAACCGGTAGACGATGCGTACCGACCTACCTGGTTCGGCGATACCGCCGATTCCGCACAGGCCGAACGGTTCACGATCGTGGAAGGAGAACACCGCCGTGACTTGGAGATTCGGCTGGTTCGTCGTTAACGCCGCGCTCCTGGTCATCGGACTCGGCGGCTGCCAAGATGACGAACACTTCGACGTCCCCGCGCCACTGTGGGGCTATATCACAGGTCCCGACGGTCCTCTCGAGGCGGTTGTCGACGCGACGGGGAATCGGACTTTAGCGATAGCGTACACGGATAGCACCGGACGATACGAGTTGCCGCTCGCCGCGGGCACGTATCGAATCCGCGTGGGTATCCGGCACTTCGGCGATTTGTACCTTGCATCGGACATGCGTTTCCGTCTTCGGGATGCTGATCCGGATTGGGCGGAGCTGGAGATCGGTCCGCTCATGGACCCGATTCGCAAGGACGTCGAACTGGCAAGCTGCCAGATCAGGCTCGACGGACTCGATTTCCATGAAGGTCGCGAGGTCACGGCTGCGTTCAGCGGCCAGCAATCCGCGGCTCTCGTGTCGGGAGGTTCCGCGACGTTGAGGTTTCCGCTCGTCGCGGAGGGAGATCATCTCTTGGAGATCGAGGGGGCGTTCGTGCCGGGGACATATCTCGAATCCGCGGCCGAGCGCTTTCATGTTCGCGCAGGAGAGCGCGCCGTGTTCCAGACTGCGATCACGGCGCCGCCCGCGGTGGTGCAGGGCTCGGTCGTCGACCCGTTGAGATTCGCGAGCGAGATCGAGTGCATCTCCGGCTCTCGAACCCGGTCCGTCCTTCCCGATTCGACAGGTGAATTCAGCTTCGCGACTTGGGAA
>CAMPIC010000052.1 GCA_946886185.1 uncultured bacterium | reverse complement strand
CGATGCCCAAACCGCCGATACGACCCAAGCTGGCGGCGAAGCTGGCGGCGAAGCTCGCGCCGACCCTCGCGGCGAGGCTTGCGGCGACGCTCGCGCCGGTGAGTCCTCGTCCGATCCGCGCTCCAATCGTGTCACGATCTCCGCACTTCCTCTGCTCGAACGACCGTTTCGGCGCGGCCAAACGGACCTCTGCGCCCTGGCGATCAAGCACGGTCCGCTCAGCTATGTCGCCGCCGGGGCGCCCTGGTTCTTGACGCTGTTCGGACGTGACTCCCTCATGACCGCTCTCATGTCCGGCATCGCGGGAACCTGGCCCGCGGAGGGAGCGCTGGCGGCTCTGGCCGAACATCAAGCGACGGTGCGCGACGATTGGCGCGATGCAGAGCCGGGCAAGCTCCCACACGAGGTTCGGCGCGGCGAGCTCTCGCACTTCGCGGAGATTCCCCACTCGGCGTACTACGGATCGCACGATGCCCCAGCCTTATATTGCCTGGCGCTCTGGCACGCGTGGAGATGGACCGGCCGGCGAGATCTCCTAGAGAAACACTTTCAGGCTGCCGTGCGTGCGCTTCGTTGGTGCGAGACTCTGGGTGATCGCGACCAGGACGGCTTCCTGGAGTACGAAAGCAGGAGCTCCCGCGGCTACCGGAATCAGGGATGGAAGGACGCGGGCGACGCGATCGTACACGCGGACGGATCTCTCGCGCCCACTCCTCTCGCGACGGTCGAGCTGCAGGGCTACTTCTACGCCGCGCGCCTCGCCATGGCGGAGCTCCATCGAGAGATGGGGAACGAAGACGAGGCCACCCGTTTGCTCGGCGCAGCCGAATCACAGCGCATTCGAGTGGAGGACGCCTTTTGGATGGAGGAGGAAGGCTTTTACGCCCTCGCGCTCGACGGCAACAAACGCAAGGTCGAAGCGATCTCCTCCAATCCGGGTCACTTGCTGTGGTGCGGCCTTCCTTCGCCGGACCGCGCACGGCGCGTCGCGGAACGGATGATGCGACGCGACATGTCCACCGGCTGGGGTTTAAGAACGCTGTCCGCCGCCCATCCCGCGTTCAATCCGCTCTCATATCAATTGGGATCGGTCTGGCCCTTCGATACTGCCCTCGCGGCGAGCGGATTCTGGCGCTACGGGCTCTTCGAACCAGCTGAAGTCCTCTTACGCGGGGTCCTCCAAGCATCCAGAGCCTTCGAGCAGGACCGTCTCCCCGAGCTGTTTTGCGGATTCGACCGCACGGAAGGACTGCCCGTTCCGTACGAAAAAGCGAACGCGCCGCAAGCCTGGTCGGCTGCCGTCCCGCTCCTCTGCGCGCAACTGTTCCTCGGCATCGTGCCCGACGCTCCGCGTCGTCGCTGCTATCTGTCTCCTCACCTGCCGTCCTGGTTGCCGTATCTGGAGGTTCGCGGCATCCGGATCGGAGATCGAGAGATCGACATCCGTTTGCGAGGGGACGGAGCGATCGCTGACATCGAGCGTCTGAATACTGGAGGGCTCGAAGTCCGTTTCGAAGCTCCGGCTGCGCCGCTCTGGGGAATCAGAGGTTAATCCTCACGATCGGCGCGGTTGCTCGCTCTCCATCCGTGATGAGTCGTACCAGGTAGAGTCCCGCGGGAACTGTGGAACCTGCCTGATCGTTTCCGTCCCAGATCAAAGCGTGAGGACCGGCTTCGTATTGCTGGGGGTCGAAGCGAAATACACGGCGTCCGGAGACGTCGAAGATCTCGATCTCTACATTCCCGGTCGAAGGCAGGACGAAGCTCACATGCGAAGCGGATCGGGACGGATTCGGTGACACCGAGAGCTGCAACTCGGATGCGATCGTCGGTGCGGGGTCGACGTCGCTCACTGTATCGAAGGTTCCATCTCCATTGCCGCAGAGCACGGAGACGGTCGCAGTCATCGAGTTCGGCAAAGCGAGGTCGGCGTGGCCGTCCCCGTTCAGATCTCCGATCGCGACGTCGAAGGGAGCGACGCCGGTCGCATACTCGACGTGCGGGTCGAAGCTCCCGTCCCCGTGACCCAGGAGCACCGAGGCAGTGTTCGATTCGAAATTCGCGGCGACCAGGTCGAGGTCCCCATCCTCGTTCAAATCTCCGATTGCCACAGCGGTCGGACGGGTTCCGGTAGGGTACGAGATCGTGAAACCGAATCCTCCGTCCCCGCGACCAAGCACCACCGTTATGGTGGTGTCCCCAATACCTGCATTCGCGAGAACCAAATCGAGGTGCCCGTCCTCGTTCAAATCTGCGATCGCGACATCGATGTTGTTTCCTCCCGCAAAATGCTCCACATACTGATCGAACGTCCCGTCCCCGCGGCCAAACAGCACCCGGAACTTGCTTCCAAATTGTCCCATGATCAGATCGAGGGCGCCATCCTCGTTCCAATCCGCGGCGCCAGCAACAAACGGCTCGAACGAGGGGGTGTACTCCATGTGCGGCTCGAAGCTTCCGTCCCCGTTGCCAAGGAGCACGGAGATCGTCGACCAGTCCGCGCTCGGCACGCACAAATCAAGCGCATCGTCCTTGTTCAAATGCGCCATCCAGACAGAACTGGGAAGTTGTCCGGTCCCGTAGACAACCTGCTCAGCAAAGCTCCCATCCCCGTTGCCGAGCAGCACTGAGACGGAAGGCCAAAGACCCTCGGCGTAATTCACCACCGCGAGGTCGAATTCACCATCCCCATTCAAATCTCCCACGGCGACGGCCACCGGATAAGCCCCGGTGCCGAATGCCGTCGGCGTGGAGAAGGTCCCATCCCCGTTGCTGAGCAAGATCGAGACGGTGTTCGTCCAATAGTTCGTCACCGCCAGGTCTGAGTGATCGTCTCCGTTGAAGTCCGCGATCCCGACCGAGAAAGGACCGTCTCCGGCCTCGAACTGCAACGCCGCTGCCGGCATCGGCACCACGAGCCAGGCGACAACATGCACTGCAACTCCAAGGCTGAATG
This sequence comes from uncultured bacterium, assembly GCA_946886185.1. Next base: position 7,367 of record CAMPIC010000052.1, on the reverse strand, counting down.
AAGCGCCGACGCGGCGCATGGCCACAACCGCGGCGTAGCTCCGGATCGGGAATCGACACAAAGGGGTGAAAGCGGCGAGCGTGAACCCAATCGGTGTATGCAACACGGTTCAGATCTCCGTTTGTGAGCAAACCACGCGATCACGAGACGATGATTGGAGCGCGAACAGCGTATCGATTCGTACTGTCGAAGGTCAAGTCCTTGCGCGTTGGCATCCAGCGACGCCCCTGGCAGCAGATAGGAGCATCCCCTCTGAACTTCTCCTCTGCCTCCATCTCGAGCGCAACTCTCACTCGCGTGCGCTTTCGACTTTAAATCTGTCGTCCAATGAACAGCTGGCGAATGCACCCCTACTTGAACGCGCTGTCGACTTCGAGCCGATCGCCGGCGGAATAGGCCACGAACTCGGGAGCGTACAGCGACTGCGAAGTGGATTCGGCCCACCGGCGTGTGCTTCCGGGTCGAATTCCAGCGTCTCGGTAAGCGGCCCAACCGTGACCTGGATTTCCTCGCGCGACGCGAGCGTCCCCTCGTGTTCTACATAACGAGCGAGCGCGTACATCACCTCGGCGGTGGCACGCGTCGACTTCCAGTGATCGAGTTTCTTGTTCAGATACAGCCACTGCACCAGACCATGCCGGCGCGGATGGTCCGGTTGCATCTCCATCAGCACGCGGAGCGCCAAAGCGTGGGTATGACCAGATGTCTGCGATCCGGAGAGAAGAACGACTGTGTTGGAGCGCATGATAGGACAGATCTGGTCGCACTCCTGGACAGAATCCTCCCGCGGACCTGGATGCGATCGTAGGCGCGAAGTCTCGGTGGTTCGGTCTCGGCGATTACTGGGCGATCAACGATTACATGGGCCTCAACGGACGAACGAGTTCTAGAGCCAAGGCGCCGCAGAGGGTCAACCTGTCCGTTGATCCTTCCCTTATACGACTGCGGTAATCCCTTACTCGCTCAAAAACTGAGGCGGGTACCATCAGTTGGTCGGATCTCAGGTGGCATCGGATTGGAGTCGGCCAACCGCACCGCACATGGAAGGATCGCTCATGGATACGCGCACGATGGACGCTCCCCCCGAGACCCAGCCTTCCACCGCCGGGCACCCACGAGGGTCCGGAGCGCGACGCCCCCGCCGCGTCACGGTCGATGGAAACGAGGCCGCGGCCTCGATCGCATATCGAGCGAGCGAGGTGATCGCGATCTATCCGATCACTCCTTCATCCACCATGGGCGAGTTGTCCGATCTCTGGTCCACTCAAGGGAAACCGAATCTATGGGGCGCGGTCCCGCAGGTCACGGAGATGCAATCGGAAGGCGGCGCAGCCGGCGCGCTCCACGGCGCACTTCAAACGGGGGCGCTCGCAACCACGTTCACAGCGTCGCAGGGACTGCTCCTCATGGTCCCGAACATGTTCAAGATCGCGGGAGAGCTGACTCCGGCGGTGATTCACGTCGCGGCGCGCACGATCGCGACGCACGCGCTTTCGATCTTCGGCGATCACTCGGACGTGTATGCCGTGCGCTCGACCGGATTCGCGATGCTGGCATCGGGATCGGTGCAGGAAGCGCACGACCTCGCTCTAGTGGCGCACGCGGCCACGCTTCGCGCGCGGATTCCGTTCCTGCACTTCTTCGACGGATTCCGGACCTCCCACGAAGTGTCCAAGATCGAGTGGTTGGAGGACGCAGACCTGTTCTCGATCCTGGACGAAGAAGCGATCGCGGCCCATCGCATGCGCGCTTTGTCTCCGGATCGCCCCGTCGTCCGGGGGACCGCGCAAAACCCCGACACGTTCTTCCAGGCGCGGGAAGCGATCAATCCGTACTACCAGGCGTGTCCGCAGATCGTCCTCGAAACGATGCGACGCTTCGGGGAGCGCACGGGCCGCATGTACCGCCTGTTCGACTACGTCGGCCATCCGGAGGCGGACCGCGTCATCGTGATGATGGGATCGGGAGCGGAAGCGGCCCACGAGGTGATCGAGCGGAGCGCCCGACAAGGCGAAAAGGTCGGTCTCGTCAAAGTTCGACTCTATCGACCATTTTCCCCGACGCATCTTCTCGAAGCGCTGCCTGAAACCGTCCGACGAATCGCGGTGCTCGATCGCGCCAAGGAGCCCGGCGCGCCGGGAGAGCCGCTCTATCTCGACGTGGTGACCGCACTCCAGGAAGAGTGGCAGGAGCAGCATCCGGACCTCCGGCTTCCGACGGTGATCGGCGGGCGATATGGGCTCTCCTCGAAGGAGTTCCATTCCGGCCACGTGCAGTCCGTGCTGGAAGAGATGCTTGCGACGCGGCCGCGCAACCACTTTTCCGTCGGGATCGTGGACGATGTCACGCACTCCTCGCTTCCCCCGAGATCGCCGCTTCCGATCGAATCGGAGGCGGTCTTCGGAGCGATCTTCTACGGATTGGGAGCCGACGGCACGGTCGGAGCCAACAAGAACTCGATCAAGATCCTCGGGGACACCAACGATTTCCAAGCCCAAGGCTATTTCGTGTACGACTCCAAGAAATCGGGCGCGATCACCAATTCGCATCTTCGTTTCGGCCCCGATCCGATCCGCTCGACCTACTTGATCGACTCTGCGCGATTCATCGCCGTGCACCAGTGGCAGTTTCTCGATCGGTTCGATGTTCTGGAGCATGCCGCGCCCCGAGCGACCCTCCTGCTGAACGCTCCCTTCCCGCCCGAGCGAGTCTGGAGCGAGCTTCCACGCGAAATGCAGGAAGGCATCCTCGAGAAAGAGTTGCAGGTGTATGTGATCGACGCGTATGGAGTGGCGCGCGATCTCGGGCTCGGACGGCGCATCAACACGATCATGCAGACCGCGTTCTTCGCGATCTCCGGAGTGCTGCCGCGCGAGCAAGCTCTCGTCAAGATCAAGGAAGCGATCCGCAATACGTACGGCAAGCAAGGAGAAGAGGTCGTCCGTCGCAACGAGCTCGCGGTCGATCAGGCAGCCGGCCGGGTGCATCGCCTCGAGCTCCCGGCATCGGTCACGGCGACGCGGCGTCGGCCGCCGCTGCTGCGAGAAGGAGCTCCCGATTTCGTGGAGCGCGTCACCCGCCTCTTGCTCGCCGGACAAGGGGACCTGCTCCCGGTGAGCGCGTTCCCGCCCGACGGCACCTGGCCGACCGGGACGGCGCGCTGGGAAAAGCGCAATCTCGCGTTGGAGATTCCGGTGTGGGACGAGGAGCTCTGCATCCAATGCAACAAGTGCGCGCTCGTCTGTCCGCATGCGGCCGTTCGAGTGAAGGTGTACGAGCCCGCGGCATTGACTGATGCGCCTCCGACGTTCCGCTCGGTGCCGTATCGATCCAACGAGCTGAAAGACCTCCGCTACACCATTCAAGTCGCGCCGGAAGACTGCACCGGATGCACACTCTGCGTGCGGGTCTGTCCCGCCAAGGACAAGTCCAATCCGCGGCACAAGGCGCTCGACATGGCGCCGCAGATGCCGTTGCGGGACGTTGAGCGCGAGAACTTCGACTTCTTTCTGAGCCTGCCGCAGCAGATCGAAGGCGAGGAAGTGGTCCGCAGCGACGGATCTCGTCAGCCGATGCGGATCGACGTCAAAGGGTCCCAGTTCCTCGAGCCTCTCTTCGAGTTCTCCGGAGCGTGCTCGGGATGCGGCGAGACTCCGTACATCAAGCTTCTCACCCAGTTGTTCGGAGATCGTCTCCTCATCGCCAACGCCACGGGCTGTTCCTCCATCTATGGAGCGAATCTGCCCACGACTCCGTATGCGGTGAACGCAGCTGGACGCGGCCCCGCCTGGTCGAACTCTCTGTTCGAGGACAATGCCGAGTTCGGGCTCGGATACAGGCTCTCTCTCGATCAGGCCGAAGCGGAGGCGAGACCGCTGCTCGCGAGCCTCGCGCCGCTGGTGGGCGAAACGCTGGCGGACGAGATACTCACGTGCCGGCAGGACGATGAGATCCAGATCCGGCAGCAGCGCGAGCGCGTCGCCGAGCTCCAGCGGCGCTTGATGGATGTCGCTCAAAATGGACAGTCCTCCATTCCTCCGGAGAGACGCGGTGGTCTGGGTACAACGGCGCCGATCGATTGGTCAACGGAACGCGGCGGAAGTGGCGCGACCGATGTCGGGACGAACGATTCGTTGCAGCGCGCGGCTCGACGTCTCCTCCGTCTTTCGGAGCATCTCGTGCGCAAGAGCGTCTGGATCGTGGGCGGCGATGGCTGGGCGTATGACATCGGCTTCGGCGGAGTCGATCACGTGCTTTCGATGGAGCGCAACGTCAACTTGCTCGTGCTCGACACGGAGGTCTACTCCAACACCGGCGGTCAGGCTTCGAAAGCGACGCCGCTCGGAGCGACGGCGAAGTTCGCCATGGGCGGCAAAGCGGTCGGGAAGAAGGATCTGGGCCTCATGGCGATGGCGTACGGGCATGTTTACGTTGCCCAGGTGGCCTTCGGAGCGAAGGATGCACAAACGGTGCGCGCGCTCCAGGAGGCGGACAGCTATCCCGGGCCGTCGCTGGTGATCGCCTATTCGAGCTGCATCGCTCACGGCTATGACATGTCGGACAGTCTCGATCACCAAAAGATGGCGAGCGACAGCGGTCTCTGGCCGCTCTACCGCTTCGATCCGCGGCGCACGCTCCGGGGCGACAATCCTCTGCAACTCGAATCGAAGACGCCGACGGTGCCGTTCGCGAAGTTCGCGGAAACCGAAGGGCGATTCCGGATGCTCATCAAGTCGAACCCGGCGCGCGCGAAGGAGCTGTTCGCCCGCGCCGATCGATCGCTGCGGAACCGGTACGACGTGTACGAACAGCTTTCGCACCTGCACGTCGCCAGCGGGAGCTCGGAGAACGCATCGGACGGCGACGGAGTGAGCCAACTCTGACACCAAGAAAGCGGACGTACCGCGAGAGGAGAAATCGGAGGCATGGACCTCTCCACCAAGTATCTGGGCTTCGATCTGGAAACGCCGATCGTCTGCGGCGCGTCTCCGATCGTGGACAACCTCGAGACGGTATGGCGTCTGGTGGATGCCGGCGTCTCCGCCTTCGTCGTGCACTCCCTCTTCGAGGAAGACATCGAGAAGGAAGTGCTGGCTTTCGAGCAGATCGAGACCTACGGGGAGAGCTTCGCCGAAGCGCTTTCCTACTTTCCGGTCATCGAGCCATCTCATATCGGCCCGCGGCGCTATCTCGGCTTGATCGAGCGGCTCAAGCATTCGATTCCGGTCCCCGTGATCGGCTCGCTCAACGGCACCACGGCCGGCGGATGGACCAGTTATGCGCGAGACATCGAAGCTGCCGGGGCGGACGCGCTCGAGCTCAACCTCTACTTCCTGCCCACCGATGCGAACGAGGACGCGAGTGTGGTCGAGGACCGTTGCGTCGAGATCGTCGCTTCCGTGCGAGAGTCGATCGAGATTCCGCTCGCGGTCAAGCTGTCGCCCTTCTTCTCCGCCTTCGCGAACTTCGCCAAGCGTATCGAGCTGGCCGGCGCGAACGGGCTCGTCCTCTTCAACCGCTTCTATCAGCCTGATATCGACGTGGAACGGCTGCAGGTGGTGCCGAACCTTCAGCTCTCGAGTTCAGAAGAACTGCGGCTGCGATTGCGATGGCTCGCGATCCTGTCGGGTCAAGTGGAGCTTTCCCTGGCCGCTACCGGCGGGGTCCACGGCCCGCTCGACGTGATCAAGGCGATCATGGCCGGAGCCGATGCCGTGCAGATGGTCTCTGCCATCCTGCTGAAAGGTCCCGACCACGTGGCCGCAGTACTCCGAGAAGTTGCTTGCTGGATGCAGGAGCATGAGTACGAGTCGATCTCCCAGATGCAAGGGAGCATGAACCTGCAGCACTCGCCGAATTCCGCCGCGTTCGAACGGACGAACTACATGAAGGTCATCCACAGTTGGGAGCTCTGAGATCGTCTCCGAACGCGGCTCCGGGATTACCCGGAAAGATTGCGGCCCGTTCACCGGGATCGCCCTCTGTGCCCTTCCGTGGCAACGCACCATAAAGCGTGATTTGCTGCTGGGAACGCTGAACCGGCGGCGCGCGGCGCGGTGCACGGCACTGCCACCGGTTCACAGTGTCGTGCTGATCAGCGCGCCTTTCCGACTCTCCGAAGAATGTCGTCCAGCGGATTGCCGTCGCCGTCCGAGTCGAGCATGGCGGCCAATCCTCCCAGTCCGCCGATAGCTCCGCCGAGAGATCCGGCATTGGCCTGACCGCCCGCGAGGTTGCCGAGAATGTCCCCGAGCGATCCTCCCCGGCTCTCGGTTGCGCCCGCGCTCGGCTTGGCGGCGGCGCGCTGTTTCGCCATGTAGCCCGCGACCATCATCGCGAGAATCGGCAGCATCTTCTTCAGGACGGTGGGATCGAGACCGGCGCGCGGAGACGCATCCTTCGCGACCTCGCGGCTCACTTCCTTCGATCCGAAGATCTGCCCGAGCACGTCATTGCCGCGGTCGACGTTGGTCGGGTCCGGAGAAAGCACTTCATCGAGGAGAGATCCGCCTCCCAGCTTTCCCAGGAGTCCGCCCAGCCCCTCGAGACCCGTCGGCTGAGACTGAGCCTGCTTCTTGAATCCTCCGAGGATCGAGGGCAAGAGCGCCGCCGCGCCCTTTGCAGCTTCTGCTTCGGAGACGCCCAACTCGCGCGCCATCGATTGAAGTCCGCCCATCTGCCGCAGTACATCGTCGATCTGCATAGTGCACTCCGATCGTGTTCGAGGTATTCGATCCGCTCGTCCGAACTGCGTGAAGCTCTGATCATGTCGATCCGCATGGCATTGACGCAACAGATTGTGGATCCTTCTCCGACGAGGCAGGTTGTTGTAAGAATGCCTCCGTCGGCTCTGGGATGCCCCCCGACTCGCCAGCAGCCTGGTCCCGCTTCGTTTCGCCAGAGAATCGTGAATGCTCAGGTGGTGAACGCCGAACTGGCGAGAGCTCAACGGCGCCCGCGAGCCCCGCATCATCGCAACGGAGGCAGACATGAGGTTCGTTCGATCCGAGCCATGGACCCCGCAGGATCCGGTCATCGGTTGGCTGCTCGATTCCGATCCCGCGATCCGCTGGCAGGTGATGCGCGATCTCCTCGACCCGCCGGCGGACGCCGTAGCGGCAGAGCGCGCTCAGATCGCCACCAAAGGATGGGGCGCGCGACTGCTCGCGATGCAGGCGGCCGATGGAACGTGGAACGGCGCGTGGAACCATGGATGGGACTCCACCATGCACGTCCTCTGGCTGCTTCGTGAGTTCGGGCTCGACCCTGCGAGCGACGAAACTCGCCGTGCCACCGATCGGGTGCGCGACCAGGTGACGTGGAAAGGATGCGGTCCGCCGGAGTGCGACGCGAACTCGTTCTTCTCC
>CAMPIC010000051.1 GCA_946886185.1 uncultured bacterium | reverse complement strand
CCCCCACCGCCACCAGGATTGCCAGAAGAAGGAGCGTGCGCCGGAGTTACGGCCGCGATGGGAGAACTCCGGCGCTCGCTCCTTCTTCTGGCAATCCTGGTGGCGGTGGGGGCGACCGCGATGAGCATCCTCCTGGGGAAACGCTTGGCCGGACCGCTGCGGGATCTGACCGGTGCGGCCGCACGCATCGGTCGCGGAGATCTCGAAACACCGATCCGGCGAGCGCGAGGAGCGGAGATCGGGACGCTGAGCGCCACCATGGAAGACATGCGGCGCCGTTTGATCGAGCTGACCGCGGAGCTGCGTCGGCATCGCGCGGAGGCCGAGACGCTCCTGAACGGCGTGTTGGACGGCGTGTACACGGTCGACCGCGAGCGCAAGATCCGCTACGTCAATCCGCAAGCCGCCACGTTGGTCGGGCTCGAGCCCTCCGAGATCCTCGGCAGGTTTTGCGGAGACGTGCTCGATCCCGAGCCGATCCACGGGGTGCGTCCGTGTGAGGATCGCTGTCCCATCCTGCATGCGCGCTTTCGCGGAACCGTTCGCGCCACGGAGCACTTGTGCCTGCGAAGGGGCGCTCGGCAGCGCACCGTCGTGATCACGAGCGCTCGTCCGGAAAGCGACGCGGATGAGTCAGCCGGGTTCGTGCAATTCCAGATGATGCGGGACGAGACCGAGGTCGAGGCGACGCGGCGGCTGCGCGATCTGGTGGTCGCGAACATCTCGCACGAATTCCGCACCCCGCTCGCCGCGCAGCGCGCTTCGATCGAGCTGCTCCACGACCATCTCGTCGATCTCCCGCAGTATGAACAGGTCCAGGGACTGATGGAGTCGCTGGAGCTGGGCACGCTCCGCCTTACATGGTTGATCGACAACCTTCTCGAGAGCGCGCGGTTGGAGGCGGGCCGTTCTTCGATTCGCAAGCAACCGGTATCGCTCGAGCAGGTGGTGGAAGAAGCGATCTCGGTGACCGCGTCGCTCTTCGCGCAACGGCTGCAAGTCGTCGAATCGGATCTGCCGTTCCCGCTTCCCACGGTACTGGGCGATTCCGCCCGCCTGGTCCAGGTGTTCGTCAACCTGCTCGCGAACGCGAACAAGTTCGCGCCTCCTTCGACCACGATCCGGGTGGGAGGCGAAGTCGAGGACGCGCATCTCGCGCTCTGGGTGGAGGACGCGGGGCCCGGATTTCCGGAGCAGGATCGCGCGCAATTGTTCGAACGTTTCGTGCGGTCGCCCGGCGAGGAACCGGAGGCGGGCGGCATGGGGCTCGGTCTCTGGATCGTGCGCTCGATCGTGGAGCGGCATGGCGGGCAGGTGGAAGCTTCGTCCGGCCAAACCACCGGCGCACGTGTGCGCATCCGTTTGCCGCTTCCGGCTCAGGCGGTAGGGGCTGACGATCCGACCGCACGAGGAACTCCGCACCGTCGACGTTAGATTCAACGCCTGCCGCACGCGATTCGGCGCACGGCACACAGGACTCCGGATCGCGCTAGTCCGTCCCGACTACGCTTCGAGCGCGGCGGTGACCCGTTGCGCGAGCGCGGCGCCTTCTTCCTGAGCGAGCGCGCCCGGCTTCCATCCGATGTTCAGCCCGCGTCCGTCGGGGTGCTTCGGGATGATGTGGAAGTGCACATGGAAGACGGCCTGATGAGCGCCGCCTCCGTTGTTCTGGAGGATGTTGTACTCCGAGATTCCGGTCGCCTTCATCACCGCCCGGCAAAGCCGCGGCAGCACTCGTCCGATCGCGGCGGCCGATTCGTCGGAGAGCCGGTCGAGCGTTTCGGCCGGTTCGCGAGGGATGACGAGCGTGTGTCCGGGGCTGAGCGGGCTGATGTCCAGGAACGCGAGCACGTGCTGATCTTCGTACACTTTGTGACAGGGGATCTGGCCGCTCAGAATCTTGGTGAAGATGGTATCTGCCATGCGGGAACGGTAGCACATCTGCTTCGCGGGAAACGAGCGGAGGACACGGTTGCCGGTGCGGTCGGTTCAGCAACGCGCTCATCAGGAGTAGTACCGAATGCGGAAGCGCGGTAATCCGCTGGACTCCGCCGAGCCGATCGTGGTGTCATTGACATGCATCGCAACGGCAATCGTCGGGGAAGTCGTTGCTCGAATCCAGGTCCCGCTCTCCTCACGAACCGGAGTCCGTTCCCCCGAAAGCACATGCCCCACCCTTACGTGCAACCCGACGACGTGAATCATCACTCGCGATTAGATCCGGATCAAAGCGCCCGACCGGAGTCGAATCACTTCCGGGCGGACTTGAATCACCACGCGCAGCCGGAATCGAGTCGCGATGAGATGTCTGGATCGAGTCACAACGTGCCGTCGGAGCAACGCGGCGCAATGAAGCAGCGTGAGCGTTCCGACGCCGAAGTTCTGCGATTCACGTCGGTGCAGGCGCAGAACTCCGAGTCGACTGTGGCCGAGATCGCCGCGTATCTCGGCCGGAAGCTCAGCCTGAAAGCCGAGTTCGTGCGGGATGTGCCTTGGCCCGAGCGCGAGCGGATGCTCGATGCCGGGGAAGTGGATGTCGCGTGGATCTGCAGCCTCCCCTACACCTGGCGTTCCGCCTCGGGCATCGAGCTGCTCGCGGCGCCCGTCATGGAAGGGCCTCGCTATGAGGATCGGCCGATTTACTTTTCGGATGTGCTGGTTCGAGCGGAGGCTTCTCATCACTGCTTCGACGACTTGAGAGGAGCGCGCTGGGCCTATAACGAGCCGCACTCGCATTCGGGCTACAACGTGGTCCGCCACCACATGGGACGGCACGGCATCGGAAACGGCTTCTTCGGATCGGTCATCGAGTCGGGCGCGCATCAGGAATCGCTCCGCATGATCTTGAGCGGAGAGGTGGACGCGTCCGCGATCGACAGCATGGTGCTGGAGCGCGAGATGGCGCTGCATCCGGAACGATATCGCGGCCGACTCAAAACGCTCGCTCACCTCGGTCCGAGCCCCGCACCTCCATGGGTGACGCGCCGCGGACTCCCGTCCGCGCTGCAGCGGAAGCTCCGGGATGTTTTGCTGGAAATGCATCGATGCCCGGAAGGTCGAGAGATCCTGCGCGCCGGTCAGACCTCTCGTTTCGCCAGCGTGGTCGATGCGGATTATGATCTGATCCGCGAGATGGAGAAGACGGCCGCAACCGTCTCGCTCCATCCCTGAGGGTCGCACACCGATTCCATTCGAGACTCCCCATCTCCAACGGGCCGTTGTGAGGTGAGGCTGACCGGAGGGTCGATCTCTCTCGCTGTCTCGCTCGTAGAGATCGATCTTAGTTGATCGACGACGAACCCTGAGAATCCGAGTTAAGAAACGCCGGATTACGAGAGCTCGGGAGCGTCCAGCAGCGACAGTCCGGGGGGATCGGTCGTGAGACGCGCGCGTGTGCCGAGCGGCAGCGAGCACGAGACAAACTCGTGACCGTGCGGAAAGCTCGCCAGCGCCGGGATGCCGAGCGAGCGTGCCAGATCCCAGACCAGCCGCAGTCCATCCGCTTCGGTCAGCTTCTCGTTTCTCGGCATGCAGTTGGTGAATTGACCGAGCACGATTCCGCCCAGCCGTCCTCCGATCCCCGAAAGCCGGAGGAGATTGACCATCCGGTCGAGCGACTCGGGCCGCTCGTCGACATCTTCCAGCAGGAGGATCGCTCCCTCCAGGTCGGGCAGGTACGAGGTGCCGACCAGACTGGAGAAGAGGGAGAAGTTCACGGGGAAGAGACGGCCTTCGCAGGTCCCCGGATGGAGCACCTCCAACGAGTGTCCTTCGGGAAGCGGCAGTGGACCGCGCGGCCATGGTCCGCGCACCAGCTCCCACCATCGCTCCATCGTATACGGACTCATTTCGTCGAAGAGCTGCACCACCATGGTTCCGGCGATGGACACCAGGCCGGTGCGCGCGTGCAGAGCGAGCAGGAGACCGGTCGGATCGCTGAACCCGACCACCAGTTTGGGATGATCTCGCACGGCGTCGTAGTCGATCTGGTCGAGCATCCCCATCGAGCCGCTTCCGCCGCGCACGAACAAGATGCCGTCGATCGAAGAATCCTTCTGGAAGCGATTGAACTCCTCGGCGCGCTCCCCCGGCGATCCCGCATGGATGCCTCCACGCACGCGAGTGCTCGGCGCTTCCACGACTTCGAAGCCGCGGGATCGGAGCCACTCGATGCCCCGCACCAGGCGCGCTTCGTCGGTCGGGCTGCTCGGAGTGGAGAGGCCCAGTCGTGCGCCGGGTCTCCAGAGCGGCGGAAACAGCGGGGGAAAGCTCACGAAGTCCTCCTCGAACGGTTCATCCGATCCGGACTCTTGGCGTCCAATCGGGGCCCTCTGATTCCGGCTGATGGACGCGTCAACTTCCGGCTCATGACCACGTTCAGCTCCGCTCATGAGCGTGTCCGACTCCGGCTCATGGGCGCGGGGATCCCTCCGCGCTCGAATCGGACTGCGCGGAGATCCAGGGGGCGATCCGCGCAGCGAGCGTATCCGCCACGAGGCGATGACCCAACGGACGCCAGTGCAAATCGTAACGGTAAGCGACCTCGGAATCGGAATGAGTCGCCTCGAACGCCGCGAAGACCGGATCGAGATCGAGCTTCTCGCCCGGCAGATCCTCCCAGAGCTCCGGATCCGCTTCGAGATCGGGAAGCATCAGGAGGAGGAAGCGCGCGCCCGAATCGAGCGACGTCTCCGCGATCGCTCCCACCAGAGCGCGTGTGAGCGCGTGACTCGACTGGATCGATTTCTCCGATTCGCGTTGACCCTGCCGGAGAGCGAGGCGATAGGTGACCACGCCATAAAGCACGAATCGCCTGCGCAGCTCACGCCGCAGCCGTATCATGAGCGGCACTCCGTCAGGCACCGACTCGCTCACCAGAGAAAGCGCTCCGTCCGGCTCCATCCGGAATCGAGGCTTGCGATAGAGGCCCCAGGCGGTGTCGTGCCCGTTGTCCAGGATGTCGTTGCGATAGAGACCGAGGATCACCAGGTCGGGACGATAGCGGAGCCCGCGATCGCGCAAGAGCATCAGCTCCTGATCCGTCGAGTAGCCCACGACTCCGAAGTTCAGCACTTCGCTCTCCGGAAGTCGCGCGGCCACGAGAGAGCAGAACGTTTCCTCTTCGTCCACGCCGTGACCGAAGACGTACGAATCTCCCAGCACCAGGATCCGGTATCGGCCGGGAGTCGGCTCCACGGGAATGCGCGGCCCGCGATACCCATCCTCGTTGATGCTCACCTCGGTATCGAACTCGAGACGCTGGAATCGCACTGTTCGATTGGGGACGTTGGACCATCCGTACCGTGGATCGAACTGAACGAAGAGTCCTTCCACACGCTGCTGGCGGGAGGTGGAATAGCGCAGATCCGGGAACCGCTTCCTCGCCATCAGCTCCGCCGCGAAAAGCGCGAGCAGGGCGGCTCCGAGGATGAGCACGCCCTGCAATGCGATCAGTCGGAGCCGTTTGCGAAGTTTGGCGTCCATTCCCTCGGTGCGTCAGAAGTGGACGCTGAGCCCCAATCGTCCCTGGATTCCATCGCGATAGTGCGTCGGGTCGTCGATGCGATCGAGATACGCGCGCTCGAACTCGTCCCCGTTCTGCTCCACGGCCGCCTGTCCTTCCGGAGTGTCGAGCCAGCCGTCGTCGTCCGCTTCTCCCGTGGCCGTGTACACCGTGTGCGCGTTCTGATTGTTGGTGAGATTGCGCACTTCGACGAGCAGCCCGACCTCGTGATCGAACAGCTCCAGGTTCTGCGTCAGCGCGACGTCGACCTGCCACATCCAGGGCAGACGCTCGCTGTTGAGCGAGCCGGGGATGACGCGCGCCGGATCGAGCGCATCCACGACCGAACCTTCCGCCCGGACGAACGTGGGCGTGTAGGGAAGACCCGAGGCAGCCTGCAGCGTGACCGCGAGCTGGCCGGGCGCGAGGAGCCCCTGAGCGAATCCCGAATTCGCGCGCGCGAGCTCCAGGATCCATGCGGCCGAAAGGCGATGCGTCCGATCGAGAATGGAGGGGAAGAATCCTCGATCGACGCCATCTTCCAACCACGAGGAATAGCCGAGTGGGCTCTGCGCATGGGCGATGTTCTGGACCGGTTCGCCCGGGTTCGTGAGCTCGCGGTAGAGTGGCGCCGGCTCGATCACGTTGGTCTCGATCTGAGACCAGTCGTAGCTCAGACGGAGGGAGGAGCGGGTCCCGGCGCGCCAGAGCAGACGGGTGTGCAATCCCGACTCGCGCCGTTCACCCTCGTTCTCATAGTAGGCGATCTGGTCGATCCCGATCGGGTGAGCGCGGGCCACCCAGGTGTCCGTGACGCGGGCCATCGTTCCGGAGATGCGCAGGCCGAGCTCGCGCGTGAGATCGCGATGGATGCCCACCTGGCCGCTCCAACGCTCCTCCGGCGCGAGGGCTGGATTCCCGAAGAGGAACTCGCGGCCGAAACGCTCTTCTCCCTGATCGGTGCCGGCCTGGAGCTGCAGGAGATCGGAATCGAAGTAGAGCGCCTCGAACGGAGGATAGGTCCGCGTGCGTCCTCCATCGATCCAGAGATGCGTCCTGCTCCCGAGCGGCGCATAGAGACCTGCTCTCGGGTCGATCGCGGTGAGCTCTTCCTCGGCCGCCAGGTCCGCGTCGGTGATGGTTCCGTCGTCGCCGACCGGATCGCTCAAATCGAGCAACGGACGCTGTCCCGAGACGAATCGCTCGAAGCGCGCGCCGCCTTCGAGCTGAATCGATCCGAAGGACATCCGCTGGGAGGCATAGAGGGCGAGCTCGGACGGATCGCGCGGCTCGTGCCCGGAACGCGAGTCGCGTTCGTCTCCGTCGAGGCTGTATCCGTAGTTCTGCGTCATCTGGAAGCCGCTGTCGAGACCGAGCGCCGCTTGTGTGGGAGCGAGGTGCTCGAAGAGGCGCCAGCTCGTGGTGCGCAGCTCCGCGCCCAATCGGAGCGGCGCGAATCCGACGCCGTTCTCCCCGTTCGAAGGGCTGCTGCTCCAGTCGGTCTGGGTGTCGAGCGCGACGCGGAACGATTGCGTCAAGCTCCGCAGGTAGTAGTCGTAGAGATGCCCGTCGTCGGTCGAGTTGGTCGGATCGTCCCCTTGCCAGCTGAGCCCGTCTTCGGTCGTCTCCGAATCGCCGCTTCGTGTGTATCCACCGAAGACGTCGAACGCGTCGTCATCGCCCGTCTCGAGATAGTCCCGCGTGAACGAGAGATCGAGCGAGGCGAGGCTCGGACCGATGTCGAGATCGTAGGTTCCGGTCGCCTCGAGCCAGGCCCGATCCTCGCGCGGCGCGTGAGGCAGGTTCAGCTCGAACGGATGCAGGTAGTACTCGCGCTGCGTTCCGTGCGCATAAATCGACGCGCGCAGCGCTCCCGGTCCCAGCTCCGCGAGATGGCCAATGATCCTCGCCTCCAGTCCCTCCAGCTGATTGTGCTCGAGATCGTCGTCCGCGACCGCGGTCGGACCAGCGTTGTCGGAGAGCGCATACTGCAGAGTCGTGCTCAGATCGATCATGCCCACCGCGGACGGAGTGTGGAGGTCGAACGCGCCCCGGGCCAGGAAACGGCCCGCGGTTCCGCCCGAGCCGGCCGCGGTGAGCTGGGTGCGTGGAGCAGGACGCGTGAGAATCCAGCGTCGATCGTCCTTCAAGAAAGCGGGAACGGTTCCGAGCGGAGTCTGGGCTCCGGCCACCCGGCGGTCGAGCCGGATCTCCTGCGGGCGCAGGCGCGCCGGCCGATCGAGCGAGCGTCCGTCGAGGTTCGGATCCTGTCGCGGAGCATGGGTGTCGACCGCCTCGAGTGCTTCGGAGCCGAGACCGGGGAGGATGCGTAGCTCGGACACATCCCAGCGCTCCCAGTTGCCGAACGGCTCCGCGAATACGTCCGAAGCGTGAAGCCGACCGGAGGAGAGGTCGAGGTGGAGATCGGTGGAGAGCTCTCCCACCACCGTCACCTCCCAGGCGGCCATCTCGATCCCGGAGTTGCGCAGCTCGATGCGGCAGACGCCGGGATCGATTCCGGCGAATCGCGCAGGCTGCGCGGCGTCGAGCGGAACGTTCCGCTCTCCGCCGGGAGCGAGCAGGACGATTGCGATGCGCGATGGATCGGAGATGGCTGCCCCCGCAGCGAGCGGACTCTCTCCGGTGGTCAACGACGCGACGCCGGACCAGGTGAGCGAGACGCTGCCGTCTCCGACGCGCGCCTCGATGCGCGACGCAGTGAAGACACCACACAAGACGCAACAGAGGGAGATGAGGAAGAGCGGCTCGATCGGATTGCGGAACGGTCTGGGCCTGATCGGCGGTTTCGGCCGCCCCGGCGCCTTATCCATGCAACATCCTCCCATCCGGTCCACCCCGGCCGCGATTGGTCGGAATCATAGCGGGGTCGAGGAATCCCTGCCAGCGCACCCGCCGCGATTTTGAGATCGGTTTCCGGCCCGGGTGGTGACGTAGACTCCTGGAATGGTCGAGGAGCCCAAACCGTCTTCCACGAAGTGGACGCGCGTCATCGCGCACGTCGACATGGATGCGTTCTATGCGTCGATCGAGGTGCGCGACGATCCCAAATTGGCCGGAAAGCCGGTCGTGGTGGGCGGCGGCGCCGATACGCGCGGGGTGGTGAGCGCCGCCTCCTATGAAGCGCGCGTCTTCGGAGTGCATTCGGCGATGCCGATGGCGCAGGCGGTCAGGCTCTGTCCCGACCTGATCCGACTTCCGGTCGACATGGCCAAGTACCAAGCGGTCTCCAGGCAGGTCATGGAGGTTTTGCATTCCTTCTCTCCGGCGGTGGAGCCGCTCTCGCTCGACGAGGCGTTTCTCGATCTCACCGGCACGGAATGCGTCTTCGGTCCACCTCGACAGATCGCCCATCGCATCAAGGCGGCGGTTCGGGAACGCACCGATCTGATCGCGTCCATCGGAGTCGCTCCTGTCAAATTCGTGGCAAAGATCGCTTCGGATCTGGAGAAGCCGGATGGATTGGTCGTGGTCGAGCCGGGGACCGTGGTTTCCTTTCTCCATCCACTGCCCATCTCGCGGCTGTGGGGAGTCGGACCGCGGACGAAAGATGCGCTCGACGCGATCGGAATCCGCACTATCGGGCAGCTCGCGCGCACCGAAGTGCGGAGATTGCAGGCTCGATTCGGCATCCACGGCGAGCACCTGCACCGCCTTGCTCACGGATCGGACGAACGGGACGTGGTTCCCGACTGGGATGCGAAATCGTACAGTCACGAGGAGACCTTCGCGCGCGATCAAGACGAGCCAGGCCTGCTTTACTCGGTGCTACTGGATCAATCGGTGCGCGTGTCCCGGCGCCTCCGGCGCGACGGAGTGGTAGGACGGATCGTCCACATCAAGGTGCGCTATCCGGACTTCACTACTTTGACCCGCCAGCTCTCCCTTCCGGCGGCGACGAGCGACGAGGATCGAATCTACGGCGTGGCGCGCCAGCTTTTCGATCAGGTCTGGCGCCGGAACCCGGTGCGTCTCCTGGGAGTCGGAGTCACCTCGATCCGGCCCGATGGAGGTGAGTCGTTCGATCTCTTCACCTCCGCCGAATGCGTGGAGCGGAAGCGCCGACTTTCGGAAGCGGTGGATCGGATCGAGGAACGGTTCGGCCATGGGAAAGTGATCCGCGCGCGCACCCTCCGCAAACGCGCGATCCGCGGAACGGGCTCTCCGTCCGACCGGCCCGTCGAGGACTGAAGCCCGCGGCCTCACTGAGATTGCCGATCAAGGCCCGCGGCGAATGCCGAGTGCATCTCCGGGGGAATCGCTGCTCGCCACGGCCACTCGCCCCGCCGCGCGCGCAACGCGTCATTCACGTCGGGGTCGTTCCAGGCCGCTTTCGCCGCGCTTCCAGCCGCCTCGTAGAACGCCGTTTTTTGCGCGACGCTGCACGCCGCGGTGCAAGCTTCGAGCAGCTTCGCGAACTCAGTGGGCGCGTCTCCCTCCGCCAGCAGCCAGCGGGGAGGAAGCGTGCGCAGATCGCGATGGAAGGAGTCGGTCACGCCGCGCCAGGTCGCCGCGCTGCCGTTGCGAGGATCATCGCGCGCCTCGCTCCAGAACCAGAGCGAAGGTCCAGGATAGCCGATCCCTCCATAAGCCGCCGCTCCCACTCCATATTCGATCCACTGCGGTGACAGACCCGCGGTCGCGGAGCGTGGCGTCGGATATCCATGTCGTTCCAAGAGAGCAATGATGCGCGCCCGCGCCGGATCGAGCAGGTCGGTGTATCGTCCCACCATCTTCGCGGACGTCTCGGCGCCGTCGATTGGGGAGCGCTGTCGGCGAGCGTGATGGTGGCGATCGTGCCCTGCGTCCTCGTCTACGTACTCCTCCAGAAATACTACGTGTCGGGATTCCTCAGCGGGGCGGTGAAGAAGCGACTCGGCATCGACGTGGTCAGCGAGAAGGGCGCCGACGGCGTCCGCCGCTACTACGTTGCGGCGCTCAAGTCGTGAGCGGTGCAATGTCCTACCT
>CAMPIC010000050.1 GCA_946886185.1 uncultured bacterium | reverse complement strand
ATGCCGGTGTGATACATGCACGCCGCGATGTCGAACGGACTCGGGATGAAGTCCTGGACCTGATCCGGCTTGTAGCCGCTCCTCTTCAGGAAGAGCGCGAGGTCGATCATCGCGTCGAGATCACTCCCCGGATGGCTCGCGATGAAATACGGAATCAGATATTGATCCTTCCCGGCCGCGCGCGAGGCTTTCTTGAATTCGCGGTCGAACTCCAGGAAGTCTTCCTTCCCCGGCTTCTTCATCATTTCGAGGACGCGCGGGTCGGTATGCTCCGGAGCGACCTTGAGATAGCCGCCGACGTGATGCGTGACCAGCTCTTTCATGTATTGGGGATCGCGTCGGGCCAGGTCCATCCGGATTCCGGACGCGACGAACACCTTTTTCACACCTGGCAGGGCGCGGGCGTCCTTCATGAGATCGATCAGCGGGCCATGATCGGTTCCGAGGAGCTTGCAGATCTTCGGATGCACGCAGCTCTGCCGCCGGCAGACCGCTTCCACCTCCGGCTTCGTGCAGCGCATCTGGTACATGTTCGCGGTCGGACCTCCGATGTCGCTCACGACGCCGGTGAATCCGCGATCTTTGGACATGCTCCGGAGCTCCGCCAGGACAGATTCGGGGCTGCGGCTCTGGATGATTCGCCCTTCGTGCGCGGTGATGGAGCAGAACGTGCACCCACCGAAACAGCCGCGCATGATCTGCACGGAAGTGCGGATGACTTCGAAGGCGGGGATCTTTCTTCCGGCGTAGCTCGGATGGGGCTCGCGCGTGAACGGCTGGTCGTAGACCACATCCATTTCCGTCTGCGAGAGCGGGAGCGACGGAGGATTGACCACCACTGTTTCAGCCGCATGGCGCTGGATGAGACGGCGCGCATTGTAGGGATTGGTCTCGTGATGGGCGGCCCGCGTCATCCTCGCGAAAGCGACCTTGTCCCGCGCCACTTCCTCGTAGCTGGGGAGGACGACGTCGGACCCTCCGTCCGAGCTCGACCTGCCAGGGTGGGCACCGCCACCAGCACCGAGGGCTTCGCGCTCAGCAGCAGTGTCCGCACGAACGCCCGCAGATTCGCCCCCGGAAACAACACCCCCGCGAACGTCGGCACGGAACCCCGCCGCGGGAGCGGTCCACGGTGGAAGCGTCTCCTTCGCGCCGAGTCGATAGGCCACCCCTCGAAGATCGCGTAGATCCTTGAGCGTCTCTCCACGGTCGAGGCGCCGCGCGACTTCCAGAATGGTTCGCTCCCCCATCCCGAACACGAGGAGATCCGCCTTGCAGTCCATGAGGATCGATCGGCGCACCGTATCGCCCCAGTAGTCGTAGTGCGCGATGCGCCGGAGGCTGGCCTCGACACCGCCGGCGATCACGGGAGTGCCGGGATACGCTTCGCGGGCGCGCTGGCAGTAGGCGAGCGTGGCGCGATCGGGTCGCCGGCCGATCTCGCCGCCGGGCGAGTAGGCATCGTCGTTGCGGACTTTCCGATTCGCCGTGTAGCGGTTGATCATGGAGTCCATGTTTCCGGCGCTGATCCCGAAGAAGAGGCGCGGACGCCCGAAGGTTCGCCACGGCTCCGCGCTCCGCCAATCCGGCTGACTCAGGATTGCGACGCGAAATCCCGCACCTTCCAGGAGCCGACCGAGAATTGCCATGGCGAAGCTGGGGTGATCGACGTAGGCGTCTCCCGTCACGAAGACGACGTCCACTTCGGATTTGCCCTGAGCTTCCAGTTCTGCGCGCGTCATGGGCAGGAATTCGGCCCGAGCGCGCGGGTCGGATTTCGCGAAGGCGATTCCGCCGAACGGGGCCGCATACCTATTTGTAGACCGTTCCGTGTCCATTCGGTTGAGCGTAGGGCCAACCGCGGTCGAAAGGATCTGAATTTCTTGGTTTTCTCCGGTCACGCTGCATGGAGGCGGGCTCGGGCATCGCGGTTCCGGGGGAATCGCCGGTTCGGTGGAGGCGCCGTTGGCAAGCTCCTGCGCCGGCACGCCCGTGTCGCCGCGCGGCGAGTTACAAGACGGCACGAAAACTATGTAGAAACGAATGAGCGAGGATTCGAGGTCATGGCAGCGCAAGATCGAGACGAACGCTGCCAAAGGTCCGTGCAAGCAAGCGATCGCAGTCTCGATCGCGTCACTTTCTGGACCGACTTTGCCTGGAGCGGCGCAACCGGCGATTCCCGTATTCACACGGTCGGCCATCGATGTGCAGCCGTGATCCGATCCTCATCTCAGTTCCAGGGAGGCGTCATGACGAAAGTTTCGATAGTGCGATGCGCGGCAATGTTCTTGGCCATCGGCGCGATGACCGGCTGCCAGACGAACGATCCGATTTCCCCCAGCGTGAGCGGTAGCGCGGAGACCAGCGGCCTCACTGATGGGACGGTTCGTTTCCAGGCGGGGGGAGGCCTCTTCACGGCCAGCAACGCCAGCGGCGGAAACGAGATCCTGCGATATCGGCGCAACCTCGATGGCTCCTTGACTCAGTTGCCCCCGATTGAAACCGGAGGATTGGGCACTGGGACGGGGCTCGGAAACCAGGGAGGAGTCACGGTCTCGCCCGATGAATCCTGGATGGTTGCGGTCAACGCCGGAAGCAATGACATCTCGGTGTTTCGAATCCATGGGTTGTCCGTGATGCTGACCGACGTCGAGCCGAGCTTGGGCACCATGCCGATCAGCGTCACGATCCACGACAACCTGGTTTACGTCCTGAACGCAGGATCTCCTGCAGGCATCCAGGGATTCGAAGTGGACTTCAACGGAGAGCTCAGCCCCATCGCGGGAAGCGCGCAAGGCTTGAGCGGAGCCGATGTCGGCCCCGCCCAGATCGAATTCTCGCCGGACGGAAGCATCCTGGTCGTTACGGAGAAAATGACGAATAACGTCGTCACCTATGACGTCGCGGGCGACGGAACGTCTTCCGGCCCGAATGTCCAAGCATCCGCGGGTACGACGCCGTTCGGCTTCGCGATCACCGAATCGAATCACGTCTTCGTCTCCGAAGCGTTCGGCGGCGCGGAGAATGCCAGCGCGGTCTCGTCTTACCTACTCACGGGTGGGAATCTGGATGTCATCTCTCCCTCCGTCCCGACGCATCAGACGGCCGCGTGCTGGGTCGCGGTGACTCCGGATGAGAATTTCGTCTACACCACCAACACCGGAAGCGGCTCGATCAGCGGCTATCGGGTGCTGGCCGACGGCCAGATCGAGCTGCTCGATGCGGATGGACGGACCGGCGTGACCGGCGACGGAAGCTCCCCCATCGATCTCACGATCAGCCGGGACGGGCGCTTTCTCTATGCGTTGCTGAGTGGATCGCATGAACTCGCTTCCTTCGAGATCCAAGGGGACGGGTCCTTGGTGCCGCTTCCCTTCGAATCGGGGCTGCCGATGGGCGCAAACGGATTGGCGGGCTTCTAACCGGAACTGGAACTCCGTCAATGAACCGGAAGGTTTCGCCCGGATGCGATTTCGGGATCGGACCTCCGGCTCGAGCGAGGGGCGCCGCAGATGCGAGTCTGCGGCGCCCTTCACCACGTCGGGTCGCATCAAGGCGCGCGCTGCCGGGAAATCGAGCTCGCGCTCACGATCAGGCCTCCATGCGTCCCTGGAATCCGCGATACTTCCGAGATGGACCCTGAACGGCACAGCTCCGCGTCTCCGCGCGGGGAAAGTCCGCGCGATGACGTGATGCGAGCGGCCGTGGAAGCCTTGGAGCAACTGGAACAGCGAGCCGGCCATGCCTCCGAGGCGATTGCGCGTTCATTTCGACACCACCGAGAGCTCACCGCGGCAGGTCGGGCGCGCGCCGCTCGGAGCATCTACGCGGTGCTCCGTTCCGAACGGTTGCTGGATTTCGCGCTCTCGCGCGTCGGGGCGGCGCTCGCGAACGAGGGGTCTCGCCCGCTCATGCTTTGGATCGCGCGCGGGATCCTCGATGGAGAAGTCCGTTTCTCCACCGCACGCGAGCTGCTTCCCGAAATCGATTGGCGCGCGTTGCCCGCGGCCGCACAGTCGGCGGACTCGATCTCCGATCCGATCGAACGGCTGGCCACGATAGAGTCTCTGCCCGATTGGCTGGCCGCGCGGTTGGTCGATCAAGTGGGTCTGGACGAGGCGATCGCTCTTTCCGCCGCACTCAATCGTCCGGCTCCAGTCACGATCCGGGCGAACCGCATCCTTACCGATCGGGAAGCGTTGGCGCATCGTCTTCGAGAAAGGGGATGCTCCGTCCGAGAAACCAGCGACGCGGCGGACGGTCTCATTTTGGAAGGGGAAGTCGATCTTTTCCGGCTCCCGGAATTCCGCGACGGATGGTTCGAGGTGCAAGACGAGGGAAGCCAACTCGTCTCCGAGCTCGTTGCTCCCCCTCCGGGCGGTCGGATCTTGGATGCGTGCGCGGGAGCGGGAGGCAAGACGCTGCATCTGGGGGCGCTGCTTCGAGGGAAAGGAAGGATTGCGTCCGTCGGAGTGGGTCCGAGCGCCTCTCGTCAGCTGGTAGAGCTGCGCCGCCGCGCCGACCGCGCGAAGCTGCACAACGTCCAGGTGTTCTGGGTCGACGAGGAGCTGCCCCCGGAAGCGATGTCCTCGGACGACTTGGGCGCCGAAGGCTCCGAAGGAACGGACATCGACCCAGCGGAGACCCTCGCGCTCGAGTCCGAGTCGTACGAACTGTTGCCGCGCGGATCGCTCCAGAACGAGCGGCGCCCGCGCTCAGAGGAAGATTCCACAGACGTGGGGAGCGACGCGGCCCGGATGGCGCGCCCTTCTCACACTCCGACGGCAGGACACGTCGGCACCTGGCCGGCGTCGCTTCCGTCGTGGCTGGGCAAGACCGATCGCGTTCTCGTCGACGCTCCCTGCTCGGGACTGGGCGTCCTGCGTCGAAACCCGGAGGCGCGCAATCGGCTCACCGAGGATGCGGTAGCGAGGCTCGCGCAGCTTCAAGGATCGATCCTGGATCGATTCGCTCCCTTCGTCGCGCCCGGAGGTCGGCTGATCTATGCGACCTGTAGCATTCTGACGCAGGAAAACGACGAGGTCGTGAGCGCATTCCTGGAGCGCCATCCGGAGTTCACGCTCATGCCCGCGAAGGAAATCGTCGGCCGTGAACGAGCAGAGCGAATCGGCGATGGGAACGTGCTCCGGGTCGACCCGCGTCGCCACGACGGCGATGGATTCTTCGCCGTCGTGCTGCGGCGCCGGCCGTCCTGAGCGACGCAAGTGAATGCGTACCGTGGTATACGGACAGAGTTTTCGGCTGGCAACCACTGGTCTTGTGCTTCTGACCGCGCTGGACTGAACGCACCAATCCGCCTGATGGCCGCCTCCGTCGAAACCGTGATCCCCGCCAGCGCGGTGGTGTCGGCGCCGGAGGTTTGTCTTCGTCGAACTGATCGCATTTCGTATATTGCGGCATGCATTCCACTGAAGGAGCGGTCGACCACCAGCTGCGGCAGACCCGGCTGTCGAGATTCGGGTTCATTCTTGCCGTCGTTTGCGTCATCTATGTCGGCCTGACCTTCGGCGCTTCGCTCTGGCTCAGCAAATTCTCCTTCAACCACAGCAGCATCCCTCTGATCGTGGCGGCGGCGGCGTTCGGCGCGCTCTGGCTGCTTCTCCGAGGAAAGCCGCGATCGCCTCGCTTCGTCCGCAGGGTCGAGCTCATCACGCTCTTCGTCGGCACCGCGGCGATCTCGACGATCGCGCTCGTCATGGACTTGCTCGCTCAACCCGACATGGTCGTGCGCAGCTTGCTCATCGATATGCTGCTTGTCTATGCCGTCTACGTTCCCTCCACCGCGCGGCGCACCTTGACGGTTGCGGGGCTCATGACCGTTCCGCTCCTCACCTGCGTCTTCATCGCGTTCCGGGCGTACGATCCCGCGCTGCACGATCCTCCGGCGGCGTACTGGCCGAAGGGAGAAGTGGGAGCGGTCGCGTATCCAGCCACGATCTTCAATGCCGCCTGGTGGGGAGTCGCCGTGGCGATGGCGGCCGCCTTCTCTCAGACGATCTATGGGCTGCGCAAGGCGGTCATCGATATCCGGAAACTCGGTCAGTACACCCTCGAAGAGAAGCTCGGCGAAGGAGGGATGGGCGTCGTCTACCGCGCCTCGCATGCGATGCTGCGCCGACCCACCGCGATCAAGCTGCTCCTGCCGGATCGGGCTGGCAAGGAGTCGCTCACTCGATTCGAGCGCGAGGTCCAGCGGACCGCGATGCTCACCCATCCCAACACCGTCACCGTCTATGACTATGGGCGCACGACGGAAGGCGTCTTCTACTACGCGATGGAGCTGCTGGAGGGAGTGACGCTCGAAGAGATCGTCCGGATCGACGGCCCCCAACCGGAAGAGCGCGTCATCCATCTGCTCGAGCAGGCCGCGGCATCTCTCGCCGAAGCGCACGGCGCCGGACTCATCCATCGCGACATCAAACCGGGCAACATCATCGTGGTCGATCGCGGCGGAATCGCCGATCTGGTCAAGGTTCTCGACTTCGGCCTGGTCAAGGATGTCGGGTACAAGGAACGCGACGGCGCCCCGCTGGAGACCGCGCTCACACGGGCGGATGCGATCACGGGAACGCCGCTCTACATCGCGCCCGAGACGGTGACCGATCCGGAAGATGTCGATGCGCGTACCGATCTCTACGCGTTGGGCGCGGTCGGGTATTGGCTGCTCACGGGGACTCACGTATTCGGAGGGAAGTCGGTTCTCGAAGTGTGCGGACATCACCTGCATTCGACGCCGGAGCCTCCGTCGCGCCGCCTCGGTCGGCCCGTGGCCGGCGATCTCGAGGCGGTGATCCTTGCGTGCCTCGCCAAACGGCCGGAGGATCGCCCGGCTTCCGCGCACGTCCTGCGCGAGAGGCTCAGCGAATGCGCGGCGGCGGGGCGCTGGACTCAGGCTCGTGCGAGCGAGTGGTGGACTCTCCACCGGAGCAAGCCGCGCGCGGGAGAGAGCAGGAGTGCGGCAATGGCGGGACCTGTTGCAGTGGGCACGGAAGAGGGCGCCGCCACTCTCACCGTGACCCGCCTCGCCGACTGACTTTGCGACGCGCCAGATCCGCCCAACAACTCTCCGTCCAGCGTTCCCGGGACGCAACTGAGGAAAACCGCGGGCAACAACTCCGTCGGGAACCGCGCCATTTCCCATTACAATGAGCGCCTTCGCGAGCTCTCCGATGCCCATCCTCGCGAGCGTGACCGGTAGGAAGTCGGATTTCAGATTGGTTGGTTCGAAGCCGTGGCGTAGGTTCCTCCCGTCCCACGGATCGGCGCCGAACCGAAGAGGGGACCGGAGACAATCTAGTGTTGTCGATCTACGTCCGAGTGAATGACGAGCTCACCGCAGCGATGAAGAGCCGGGACCGCGATCGCGCCACCGCGCTGCGGGGCATCCGCGCCGCCTTCATCGAAGAGATGAAGAAGGACAACGCGAGCTCCGTCGGCGACGAGACGGCCATTGGCATCCTGCGCCGCCTGGCTCGTCAGCGGGGCGAAAGCATCGAGGCCTTCGAAAAGGGAAACCGCCCGGACCTCGCGGCGAAAGAACAGGCGGAGCTCGCAATCCTCGAGACCTTCCTGCCCACGCTTGCGGACGAAGCCACGACCCGCGCGTGGATCGAGGAAGCGATCGCGGCGACGGGGGCGTCCGGACCGGGGGACATGGGACGCCTCATGGGCCACGTCATGCAGGCTCACCAGGGTCAGGTCGACGGCAAGTTGGCCAAGCAGATCGCATCGGAGCGTCTGAAATAGGCGGGAGCGTTGTCACGTTCGTGTATCGCTCGGAAGCGCCATCGCTTTCGCGCAACGCTCGGGAGCGCCGTCACGTTCGCGCACCGGTTCGGGAGCGCCATCAGTCTCTACCATCACCTGACTACGGCTGGGGCCGGCCGCAAGAGCCATCACATCCTCATGCTGTCCTGCCGCGCGAGCGCCGCAACTCCGCAGCTCCGGAAAATCTGACTTTCCGCTGAACATCCACTCGTTCCCCGACATCGCGAAATCGACTCCCTCCGAAAGAATCGCGGTTACACATTCTCCGCGGACTGCGCCTTACCTCATGACGGGAACGTGCGAGCGCAGAACCGATAGCGAAGCATCGCCCGCCGGAACCGTCATTCAATGCGCTGGAAGCGCGATACAGGCGAATCCAGCCGCATCGGACCTCGGGAGCAGCTCTCGACGGTCCAGGATATGTGCACAAAGGAGGATTTCCATGCGACTAGAGCAATTGGCAGTCTCGATGGCGATCGGATTGGCAGCGTCAGGAGCGGGTGACCGTTCCTGGAGTCAATGTTTGCCGTCCGAGCCGGGGCACTCACAGGGTCCGATGGAGTTCTGGGAATGGCACCACGATCTGATTCCTGAGCCGGACTGCGCGGGGTTCATCTTCCTCGCAGGAGGAGAGAGCGTGGAGCAACCGTTCTCGGATGCGACGAACCTCACCACCCGCGACTGGCACGTCGAAGTCAAGACCGACCCACCCGGACAGGTGGTCTGCTTCAACATCTTCGGCCAAATCTACTGCACCTCGATCTTCGGTGGCCTGTTCCACCTGGCGATTCCCGAACCGGCGGATCAAGAGATCGGCAACTGGGTCGCGCGATGGTCGAACACGAGCACCGACCCGAGCGTGTCCTTCGGCATCGACTCCTCCGTCGCGGAGCAGGGAACCGGCGACATCATCCCTCCGCCACACGAGGACATCGGAGATTGGGTGCTGGTGGACACGCCCCCGAAGGATGCGCTGCTGCTCGAGCTCGATTTCGAGGGTCCGACCCCGACCCGCGACGCGAGCTGGGGAATGATCAAGTCTCTTCATCGATGAGAGGAAAAGCTGCGTGACGGAACTAGACGAGATCTTGGGGGGACCCCGCTCCTCCCATCTTCTCGCTTGCATCGAACACGCGTGCGAGGTCCTCGATGACGCGCCCCACTTCGGATTCCGGCGCGAAGTCGAACCTCGACGCGATGGAACGAGCCATTTCGAGCGCGGAGCGAGCCGCGGGCACATCGCCGCACCTATGCTCGACCAAGCCGAGAACTCAGAACTCTATAACCGCCTCTCCCTCATCCACGGACTCCACAACCTCCACCGCCTCGCGCGCGCAACGTCGCGCTTCCTCGCACTCTCCCTGGTCCGCGTGCACCCTCCCCAGAAGCGAGAGCACTGAAGCGAGTCCGCGGGAATAGCCCACCTCACGGTGGATCTCGATCGCCGCCTCGCACGTCTGTCTCGCTTCCTCGAATCGTCCCTCCTCGAAGTGGATCGTGGCGAGATTGCCCAATGCCGTCCCCTCCGCGCGCCGGTTTCCGATCTCCCGGTGGACGGAGAGCGCCGCTTCGAGAAACCGCCGCGACTCGTCGAGAAGGCCCTGGCGGTGGCGCAGCGAACCGAGGTTCGCGAGCACCACGCCTTCCCCGTGCCGTTCGCCCACCTCCCGGTGGATGACGAGCGCTTCCTCGTGATGCTTGCTCGCCTGCGCGAGGTCCTCTTTCGCCATGTACAGGACGGCCAGATCTCCCAGAACCGCTCCCTCCGCGCGCCGGTTTCCCATCTCCCGGTGTAGTGACAGTGCCGCCCGCTGGCACGTGAACGCTTCCTCGAGATGCCCTTCCGCGAATTCGAGAATGCCGATCGTGTCCAGCACGTTCGCTTCCATCCGGCGATTGCCACCTTCCCGATGGATTCGAAGCGCCTCCTTGCAGTGCTCGCGCGCTTCGGCCAGGCGGCCTTGTTCGAGATGGAGAACGGCCAGGATGCCGAGATCGATCCCTTCCCGCGCTCGATTGCCCACGGCGCGATGGAGTGCGATCGCTCTCTCGAGTTTCTCGCGTGCTTCGTCCATCCGGCCGTGCGCCCTGTCGAGGTTGCCCAGCCTTCCCAGAGCCACCGCCTCCCTGCGGCGGTCCGCGGATTCCTGGAATATCGAACGCGCTTCCTCCAGGTGCTCTCGCGCCGCTCCATGACCGGCGTGATGCTCGGAGAGGGCGTTGGCGAGGAGCGCTCGTCCGCGCAGCGCCGGAGCCGTGACGATATCGAGAATCTCGCGACCCAACTGGATGGTCAGTCGAATGGGACCGCGGATCTCCAGCGCAGCCGCCACCGCCTCGAAGTTCGCGACAGCCGTGTCGAAATCGCCGGCGGAAAGGGCATGGCGGCATGCCACCACTAGATTGTCCCGCTCGCGGAAGAGCCTCGCCTGGCATTCGGCGCCGTCCGGCCCCGCGAGCTTCTCCAACCACTCGGCCGCACCGAAGCGCGCAAACCAGGCCGCGTGCCGTGCGCGGGCGCGTTCCGGATCCGCCCTCGAGGCGACATATTCCCGAATCGTGGAATACATCCCGAAGCGAGGTTCTCCAGCGGAGACTTGGACGCGAAGCCAGCTCTTGTCGATCAACGAAGAGATCACGTCGACGACCGAGGGCGCGGACCGGAGATCTCCACCTCCCCCGAGAGTCGGAACTGCGCGCTT
>CAMPIC010000049.1 GCA_946886185.1 uncultured bacterium | reverse complement strand
TCCGGGCCGAGGCCTACAAAGTGAGCTGGCCTTCGCGCGATGAAGTGCGGCAGTCCACCATCGTGGTCATCCTGGCCGTGTGGATCATGGCGGCCTTCATCTTCGTGGTCGACTGGATCTTGAACCAAGGGGCGCAGGCCATCCTCTGAGCAGGATCCAGGAAGTGAGTGAGCGCATGGGAACGACGCAAACACGGAGCCAATCGGAGAGCGGGACGATGGAGCATTCCGACATGGACCTGCCGGGCAACGCGGAATCGAACGAGCCCGGACCGTCGGATCACGCCGAGTCCGGCTCCGAGAGCGCGCCGAAGCTGAAGAAGAAGTGGTACGTGATCCACACCTACTCGGGTCACGAGAACAAGGTGAAGGCGAATCTGGAGAAGGCGATCCAGTACGCCGGGATGCAGGACCGCTTCGGCGAGATCCTGGTGGCCACGGAAGACTTCGCGGTCGTCAAGGACCGCAAGAAGACCATCACGCGCCGCAAGACGTTCCCGTCGTACGTGCTGGTCGAGATGGCGCTCAACGAGGAAGCGAAGGGAATCGTCACCAGCATTCCCGGTGTCACGCACTTCGTCGGCGGAGAGAAGGATCCCTCGCCGCTCACGGAAGCGGAGATCGATCGGATCCGCGGCAAGAAGCCGGTCGAGCGCGGCCCGGTCACCACGGAGGTGCCGTTCAAGATCGGCGAGAGCGTCAAGGTGATCGACGGGCCGTTCAGCGATTTCACCGGCCAGGTCGAGGAGATCAACCTCGAGCGCGGCAAGGTCAAGGTCATGGTGTCCATCTTCGGTCGGGCGACTCCCGTCGAGCTGGACTTCCTGCAGATTCAGGCGGTGTAAGCGCCCGTACCGCCGTCCGGTTTCCGAATGGGATCGGACGAACCCCGGGCCTGGTTACCATCGCGCGACCGGTTCTTCCGGGAAACGGTTGACGAAAGATGGGAGGCGCGCCGCCCGCGCGCCGAACGGAGGACAAAATGGCGAAGCCGGTAACGGCGAAGGTCAAGCTGCAGATTCCTGCTGGCCAGGCGAACCCCTCGCCGCCCGTGGGACCGGCGTTGGGACAGCATCAGGTCAACATCGTCGACTTCTGCAAACAGTTCAACGCGGCGACCCAGTCTCAGATGGGCCTGATCATCCCGGTGGTGATCAGCATCCATCCCGACCGGACCTTCAGCTTCGAGCTCAAGACTCCGCCCGCCGCGGTCCTGCTGTGCAGAGCCGCCGGAGTTCCCAAGGGATCGGGAATCCCCAACCGGACCAAGGTTGCCAACGTGACTTCCGCCCAGGTCCGCGAGATCGCCGAGCTCAAGATGCGCGATCTCAACGCGAACGACGTGGAAGCCGCCATGCGCATGGTCGAAGGCACCGCCCGCAGCATGGGCATCACGGTCGGCTAGGGAGGGGGAGTATCGTGGCAGCAGGCAAGCGGATGAAGAAGGTCCTCGAGGAGCGCGCCGCCTTCAAGGACACCAGCCTGGAGGGCGCCCTCGGCTTCGTGAAAGGGCACGCCTCCGCGAAGTTCGACGAGACCGTGGAAATGGCGATGCGTCTCGGCGTCGATCCGAAGTACGCCGACCAGATGGTGCGAGGAACGGTCGTGCTCCCCAACGGCACCGGCAAGAGCATCAAGGTGCTCGTCCTGACCAAGGGGGAGAAGGCGAAGGAAGCGGAAGGCGCCGGCGCCGACTTCGTGGGCGCGGAAGATCTCATCGAGCGCATCCGCGAAGGATGGACCGACTTCGATCAGGTCATCACCACTCCCGACATGATGGGAGAGGTGAGCAAGCTCGGTAAGGTGCTCGGTCCGCGCGGACTCATGCCCAACGCCAAGGTTGGGACCGTCACGTTCGACGTCGCCACCGCGGTAAGGCAGTCCAAGGCGGGAAAGATCGAGTTCCGGGTCGACAAGGCGGGCAATCTGCAGGCCCCCATCGGAAAGGCGAGCTTCGAGCTCCCCAACCTGGTCGAGAACGCGCGCGCGCTCATCGCCGAGGTGGTGCGGCTCAAGCCCGCCTCCGCGAAGGGCTCGTACGTGCGCAACCTCACGGTCAGTTCGACCATGGGAGCGGGAATCAAGGTGGATCCGGCTGAGGCGATCACGCTGAAGGCCTGAGACGTGAGCTGGCCTCGCCAGCCGGAGCTGAACCATGCCAATGATGAGAACGGAAAAGGAACTGAAGATCGAAGAGATCTCGGCGGTCTTCGCGAAGGCCGAGGGAGTCTATCTCGCCGATCTCAGCGGAATGAACGTCGAAGTGGTGACCCGATTCCGGCGCGCCTGCCGGGAGAAGGACGTCACCGTCGAAGTCGTGAAGAACACTCTTTTGGAACGAGCGGCGCGGGGCACGCAGTTCGAAGGGCTCAAGCCATTCTTGGAAGGCCCGACTGCCCTCATGACCTCGACGACCGACGCGATTGCGCCGGCGCGCGTTCTCGATCAGTTCATCAAGGCGAACAAGCTGCCCAAGGTGAAGGTCGCCTGCCTCGAAGGCACGATCTACTCCGAAGAAAGTGTGAGAGACCTCTCCAAGCTTCCGACCCGCACTGAGCTGATCGCGATGCTGGCGAGAGCCTTGAACGGTCCGCTGACCAACCTGGTCAGCGTTCTGAGCGCCAACGCGCGCAATCTGGCCCGGGTCCTGGACGAAGTGTCCAAGAAGAAGGGCGCCTGAGCGCCTTAAGTGTGGAGGAAGGGACAATGGCAACGCTCAACAAAGAAGACATCCTGGAATGGGTGAAAGGCGCGTCGATGCTCGAGATCTCCTCGCTCGTCAAGAGCATCGAGGAAGAGTTCGGCGTGACCGCGGCGGCTCCGATGATGGCCATGGCCATGCCGGGAGCCGGTCCGGCCGCCGAGGTCGAGGAGCAGGTCAACTTCGACGTGATCCTCGCCGAGGTCGGCGCGCAGAAACTGCAGGTCATCAAGGTCGTGCGTGAAGTCACCGGCCTCGGTCTCAAGGAGGCCAAGGATCTGGTGGACAACGCGCCCAAGCCGATCAAGGAAGGCACGACCAAGGATGATGCCGACTCCGTCAGGGCAAAGCTCGAGGAGGCGGGTGCCAAAGTACAGATCAAGTAACCAGCGTTCCCGGCCCACGATGGACCGCCCTGACTCTCCTCTCCCGAACGGGTGGGGACGGGGCGGCTTTTCGTCTTTCGATGCGGGGGTTCTGCTTTGAAAAGATCACCGACTCGGCAAGTTCGCACCTTCACCAAGCTGCAGGATCGTTGGAACATTCCGATTCCGAACCTGCTCGACGTCCAGCTCCGCTCGTTCCGCTCCTTCCTCCAGGAGGACACGCCTCCCGAAGAGCGGAAGAACGAGGGGCTCCAGGAAGTCTTCAACTCGGTCTTCCCGATCACCGAACCGAGTGAGATCTAATCGCTGGAGTTTCTCGCCTACACGATCGGAAAGCCGAAGTATTCGGTCGAGGAATGTCAGGAGCGGGATCTCACCTTTTCGGTGCCGCTCAAGGTCAAGCTGCGCCTGCGCGTGCGCAAGGAGGAAGACGGCCAGACTCGGGAGCAGGTGACCGACAACGAGGTCTACCTCGGCGAGCTCCCCATGATCACGGACAAGGGCACGTTCATCATCAACGGTGCCGAGCGCGTGATCGTCAGCCAGCTCCACCGCTCGCCCGGCGTGTTCTTCGACTCCAGCATCCATCCGAACGGGAAGAAGATCTACACCTCGCGGATCATCCCCTATCGCGGATCTTGGGTGGAGTTCACGGTCGACGTGAAGGACGTCATGTACGTCCACATCGACCGTAAGCGGAAGATTCCCGCGACGGCGATCTTCAAGGCCATGGGCATCGT
This sequence comes from uncultured bacterium, assembly GCA_946886185.1. Next base: position 6,906 of record CAMPIC010000049.1, on the reverse strand, counting down.
CTCCGACCAGGACACCCTGGACTTCTTCTACGAGAGGGAAGAGGTGGAGCTGGGCACCGGCCGTTCCAAGAAGGTGCAGTCGCTGGTCGGACGGATCGCCGCGCAGGACGTGATCGACTCGGAGACGGGCGAATTCCTCCTGGAAGCGAACGAGGAGATCAGCGCGGAGAAGATCAAGGACCTGCTCAAGGCCAAGATCGAGACGATCTACGTCTACGTGATCCCGCTCCAGGAAGAAGCGGACATCATCCGCAACACCTTGAAGAAGGATCCGACCAAGAGCGAGGAAGAGGCCCAGGCCAAGATCTACAGCCTGATCCGGCCTGGTGAGCCGAGCCGGGCCGACACCGCGCGCGACATCCTGACCAAGCTCTTCTTCAATCCCAAGCGGTACGACCTGGCCGCGGTGGGCCGCTACAAGCTGAACCAGAAGCTCGATCATGCGCATCTGCTCGGCAAGGACGGGATGAAGAAGTGGGGCTTGCAGGCGCCGCCCGATGACATGTTCACGCTCTGCAAGGAAGACTTCATCGCCATCATGAAGTACCTGCTCCTCCTGCGTATCGGTGAGGAAGAGGGGACCTTCGCGGAGACCGACGACATCGACCATCTCGGCAACCGGCGCGTGCGCTCGGTGGGCGAGCTCCTCGCCAACCAGTTCAACACCGGTCTGGCGCGCATGGCGCGGATCATCCGTGAGCGGATGTCCCTGCAGGAGCCGGAGACGGTCACGACCTACGACTTCATCAACGCGCGCACCATTTCGGCGGTGATCCAGAGCTTCTTCGGCTCGAGCCAGCTCTCGCAGTTCATGGATCAGACCAATCCGCTCGCGGAGCTCACGCACAAGCGGCGCCTCTCGGCTCTCGGGCCCGGAGGTTTGACGCGCGATCGCGCCGGCTTCGAGGTGCGGGACGTGCACTACACGCACTATGGGCGGATGTGCCCGATCGAGACGCCGGAAGGTCCGAACATCGGGCTCATCTCGTCGCTCTCGACCTATGCGCGGGTCAACGATCTCGGTTTCCTGGAGACTCCGTACCGGAAGGTGAAGGACAGCACGGTCGTACGCACCTCGGTCGACTTCCTCGCGGCGGATCAGGAAGACCATTACGTGATCGCGCAGGCCAGCGAGCCGGTGAGCGAGGGGGGTGCGTTCGAGAACAAGCTGGTGGCGAGCCGGCATAAGGGAGAGTTCCCCTTGGCGGGGCCGGAGCAGGTCCAGTACATGGACGTCTCTCCGCTCCAGATCGTGAGCCCGGCGGCGGCGCTCATCCCGTTCCTCGAGCATGACGACGCCAACCGCGCCCTCATGGGCTCGAACATGCAGCGCCAGGCGGTGCCGCTTCTCCGCACCGATCCTCCCTACGTGGGGACCGGACTGGAGGAGAAGGTGGCGCACGATTCCGGGGCGGTGGTCTTCTCGAAGAGCAACGGCGTGGTGCACCAGGTGAGCGGAAACGAGATCGTGGTCCGTCCCGACCGGATGGGTCAGGAGGGAGTGCGCGACCTGAGCGAGACGGGCGGCGACGAGCGCTATCCGCTCATCAAGTTCAAGCGTTCCAACCAGGACACCTGCATCAGCCAGCGGCCCATCGTGATCGAGGGACAGAAGGTCAAGGCGGGCCAGGTCATCGCCGACGGACCGAGCACCCATCAAGGTGAGCTCGCGCTCGGCGCCAACGTGCTCGTCGCCTTCATGCCGTGGAACGGCTACAACTTCGAAGACGCGATCATCGTCAGCGAAGCGCTCATCAAGAAGGACTGCTTCACCTCGATCCACATCGAGGAGTTCGAGCTCCAGGTTCGCGACACCAAGCGCGGCGTGGAGGAGATCACTCGGGAGATTCCCAACGTCGGCGAGGACGCGCTCAAGCACCTCGACGAGGACGGAATCATCCGGATCGGCGCGCCCGTCAAGTCGGGCGACATCCTGGTCGGAAAGGTCACGCCCAAGGGTGAGACCGATCTGACTCCGGAAGAGCGGCTCCTGCGCGCGATCTTCGGCGACAAGGCCGGCGACGTGCGCGATGCCTCGCTCAAGGCGCCCCCCGGGATGGAAGGCGTCGTCATCGACATCAAGGTCTTCTCCCGCAAGGAGAAGGATGAGACGACGAAGAAGCAGGAGCGCCTCAAGATCGACCGTCTCAAGCGTACCTTCCGCAAGGAGCGCCTCCGGATCATCGAGGCTCGCGATGACGAGCTGAAGCGGATCCTGGACGGCGAGGTCCTGGAGCGCTGGGATTCGATTTCGACCGCCAAGCCGATCATGCGCGCCGGGCGCAAAGGCTCGTTCCAGTCGCTCGCGGGAATCGACTTCGACGACGTCGTCGCGGGGACCAAGATCGCGCGCGACGAGGAAGTCTCCAAACGCTTCTGGCGTCAGATGGACGCTGCCAAGCACGCGCTCGAAGAGCTCGAGAAGAAGCAGGAGAAGGAAGTCGAGAAGATCCAGCGCGGCGACGAGCTCCCTCCGGGAGTCATCAAGCTGGTCAAGGTCTACATCGCGAAGAAGCGCAAGCTCTCGGTCGGCGACAAAATGGCCGGCCGGCACGGGAACAAGGGCGTGGTCTCGAAGATCGTTCCGCAGGAGGACATGCCGTACCTGCCGGATGGAACGTCCGTCGAGATCGTGCTCAACCCGCTGGGCGTGCCCTCGCGTATGAACATCGGCCAGATCCTCGAGACGCACCTGGGGCTGGCGGCGCACAAGCTCGGGTTCAACGCCAAGACTCCGGTCTTCGCGGGCGCGACGGTCGACGAGATCAAAGCGTGCCTGCGCGAAGCGGGCGAGCCCGAGGACGGCAAGACCTATCTCTTCGACGGCAAGAGCGGCGTGCGCTTCGATCATCGGGTCACGGTGGGATACCTGTACATGCTCAAGCTCTCCCACCTGGTCGATGACAAGATCCACGCGCGTTCCATCGGCCCTTACTCGCTGGTCACGCAGCAGCCGTTGGGCGGCAAGGCCCAGTTCGGCGGGCAGCGTTTCGGCGAGATGGAGGTGTGGGCGCTCGAAGCCTATGGAGCGGCCTACACCCTGCAGGAGCTCTTGACGGTGAAGTCGGACGACGTGGTGGGACGTTCCCGCATCTACGAGGCGATCGTCAAAGGCGAGAACCCTCCGGAGCCGGGCGTGCCCGAATCGTTCAACGTGCTCGTCAAGGAACTCAAGGCGCTCTGCCTGGACGTGATTTTCGAGTAACTCACCCCGAGGAGGAATCGAATGAGCGAGACTACTTCAGGCCTGAAGCCGGGGATGGGCGCGACGGGTGGGGATGCCGGATTCACGCTTCCACCGATGACGGCGATTCGCGGCGATCGCGAGTCGCGCCGTAAGTTCAATTTCAACGCGATCCGGATCCGGCTCGCCTCTCCCGAGACCATCAAGAGCTGGTCGCGCGGCGAGGTGACCAAGCCGGAGACGATCAACTATCGGTCCTTCAAGCCGGAGCGGGACGGGCTCTTCTGCGAGAAGATCTTCGGTCCGGTCAAGGACTGGCAGTGCGCGTGCGGCAAGTACAAGATGATCCGCTATCGCGGCGTGATCTGCGATCGCTGCGGCGTCGAGGTCACGCAGGCCAACGTGCGGCGCGACCGTATGGGTCACATCGACCTGGCGGTGCCGGTGTCGCACATCTGGTACTTCAAGGGTGTGCCGAGCCGGATCGGGCACCTGCTCGACATGTCGGTGCGCAACCTCGAGCGCATCCTCTATTACGAGTCGTACGTGATGATCGACCCGGGGAACACCCCGTTCCGCCAGAACGAGCTGCTCTCCGAGGAGCAGTATCAGGAGCTGCGCGGCGATCCCAACATGCGCTTCGAGGCGGAGATGGGCGCGGGCGCGATCCGCAAGCTGCTCGAGCACATCGAGCTCGATGACCTCTCCAACGAGCTTCGCACCCAGGTGCGGATCGAGACCTCGATCCAGCGCAAGAAGGACATCCTCAAGCGGCTCAAGATCGTCGAGGCGTTCCGCCAGAGCGGCAACCGCCCCGAGTGGATGATCCTCACGGTCATCCCCGTGCTTCCGCCCGATCTGCGCCCGCTGGTGCCGCTGGAAGGGGGGCGTTTCGCGACCTCCGACCTCAACGATCTCTATCGCCGCGTCATCAACCGGAACAACCGGCTGAAGAAGCTGATCGAGATCAAGGCTCCGGAAGTGATCCTGCGCAACGAGAAGCGCATGCTCCAGGAAGCGGCCGACGCGCTCTTCGACAACGGGCGCCGCAGCCGGGCCGTGCGCGGCCAGGGCAACCGCCCGCTCAAGTCGCTCAGCGACATGCTCAAGGGCAAGCAGGGACGCTTCCGTCAGAACCTGCTGGGTAAGCGAGTCGACTACTCGGGACGTTCCGTGATCGTGGTCGGTCCCGAGCTCAAGCTTCATGAGTGCGGTCTCCCGCAGAACATGGCGCTCGAGCTCTTCAAGCCGTTCATCATCAAGAAGCTCGAGGATCGCGGCCAGACGGTGAAGTCGGCCAAGAAGCTGGTCGAGCGCGAGCGGCCCGAGGTCTGGGAGATTCTCTCGGAGATCATCAAGGATCACCCGGTGATGCTGAATCGCGCGCCGACGCTCCACCGTCTCGGAATCCAGGCGTTTCAGCCGGTGCTGGTCGAGGGGAAGGCGATCATGCTTCACCCGCTCGTCTGCACCGCCTTCAACGCCGACTTCGACGGCGACCAGATGGCGGTGCACGTGCCGCTCTCCTGGATCGCGCAGATCGAGTGCCGGGAGCTCATGCTCGCGTCGCACAACATCCTGCTGCCCGCCTCGGGTCGGCCGATCGCCACTCCGAGCCAGGACATCGTTCTCGGGTGCTACTACCTGACCAAGGTGCGGGGAGGCGCGCTCGGCGAGGGCCGCAAGTTCGGCACCGCCATCGAGGTCCGCCTCGCGCTCGAGCACGGCGTGGTGGGATTGCACGCGCGCATCCAGATCCGGGTGGACGGGAAAATGATCGAGACCACCGCGGGACGGGTTCTCTTCAACGAGATCACGCCCAAGGGGCTCCCGTATCTCAACAAGACGCTCGACAAGAAGACGCTCGAGCAGCTCGTCTCCGATTGCTACTTCACCTTCGGCCAGAGGGACACCGCGGTGTTCCTCGACCGGTTGAAGCAGCTGGGATTCACCTTCGCGACGCGGGCCGGCATCTCGGTCGGCGTGGACGACCTGGTCATCCCGTCGGAGAAGGAAGAGATCATTTCGAAGGCGCAGAAGGAAGTGGACAAGGTGAACAAGGCGCACCGCGCGCTCACCATCTCCACCAACGAGCGCTACAACAAGGTCATCGAAATCTGGACCCGCGTCCGCAACGAGATCGAGGACGTGACCATCCAGGGCCTGCAGCGCGTTGACCAGGGCTTCAACCCGCTCTTCGTCATGGCGGACTCCGGAGCACGAGGCTCCAAGGAGCAGATCCGCCAGCTCGCGGGAATGCGCGGCCTCATGGCCAAGCCGCAGAAGAAGGTCACCGGAGCGGTGGGAGAAATCATCGAGCAGCCGGTTCTGTCCAACTTCAAGGAAGGACTGACCGTGCTCGAGTACTTCATCTCGACCCACGGCGCGCGCAAGGGACTCGCGGACACCGCGCTCAAGACGGCGGACGCCGGCTACTTGACGCGCCGTCTCGTGGACGTTGCGCAGGACGTGATCATCACGGAGACCGACTGCGGCACCATCCTCGGCGTGGTCAAGGGCGCGCTCAAGGATGGAGAAGAGATCGTCGAGGCGTTGCGGGAGCGCGTGCGCGGCCGTGTCTGCGCCGAAGACGTCTGGGACCGCCGCGGGCAGTCGATCCTGATCCACGAGGGCCAGATGATCGACGAGAAGCTGGCCGACGCGCTCGACGACGAGGGGATCGATCAGATCAAGATCCGGTCGGTGCTCACCTGCGAGTCGAAGCGCGGCGTCTGCGCAATGTGCTACGGGCGAGATCTCGCTACCGGGCAGAACGTGTCGATGGGAGAAGCGGTGGGAGTGATCGCGGCCCAATCGATCGGAGAGCCGGGAACGCAGCTCACGCTCCGTACCTTCCACATCGGCGGCACCGCGAGCCTCATCATGGAGCAGTCGACGTACCAGGCGAAGGAAAACGGAATCCTGCGCTACGAGGATCTCCGCACGGTGCAGACCGACGACGGCCGGTTCATCAACGTGGGACATCGCGGCGAGCTCGTCGTCTATGGAGAGGATGCCTCCGTCGTGGATCGTTATGAGCCGCGCTACGGCACGGTCATCTACTTCCCGGACGGCACGTCGGTGAAGAAGGGGGACGTCCTCTTCGAGTGGGACACCTGGAACACGCCGATCGTGACCCGCGAGAAGGGAATCGTCCGCTTCGTCGACGTCAAGGACCGCGTCACCCTGCGCGACGAGATCGACGAGTCGACCAAGAAGCGCGTGCCGGTCATCGTCGAGGATCGGGAGAAGCAGCTCCATCCTCACATCGAGATCGTGGACAAGTCCGAGAACGTCCTCGGGACCTACGCCCTTCCCACCGGAGCTCGTCTCCAGGTCCAGGATGGGCAGCCGGTCAAGGTCGGAGACGTGCTCGCCAAGATCCGCCGCGAGTCTTCGAAGACGCGCGACATCACGGGCGGTCTGCCGCGCGTGGCGGAGCTCTTCGAGGGTCGCAAGCCGAAGGATGCCGCGATCATCAGCGAAATCGACGGCTCGATCTCGATCACGAAGGGACCGCGCGGAACCAAGAAGATCACGGTCAAGAACGAGACCGACAGCAAGGAGTACCAGGTCCCGCACGGGCGGCACATCTTCGTGCAGGACGGCTACGAGGTCACCGCGGGCGACCGCTTGACCGAGGGGCCGATCAACCCGCACGACATCCTCCGGGTGAAGGGAATCAACGAGGTGCAGGAGTACCTCGTTGACCAGATCCAGGA
>CAMPIC010000048.1 GCA_946886185.1 uncultured bacterium | reverse complement strand
CGCGACGATATCCCGCACGAGCTTCGGATCGAGCACCTGGACCTGCCTCCTGATGGCCGCGACATTCCGCGCATCCCGGAAGGGCGGCAGCCGCCGTAGCGGCTCGCCGAATCACATGGTAACGTAGATGGTTTGACGGTGGATGCACCTCGGAAGGCGTCCAAACGGCCTCCGGCGGAGCGCCCAGGGAATGCGCGACCTCTTACAACAGGAAACCATGCTTCGAATCGGTGACATCGCGATCGATCGGCCGGTGCTCCTCGCCCCGATGGAGGCGGTGACGGAGCGGCCGTTCCGCCGGCAGTGCCGCCGCCACGGTGCCGGGATCGTCTATACCGAGTTCATCAGCGCGGAGGCGTTGATCCGCCGGGTCGCGAACGCGCAGGACAAGGCGCTTCTCGCTCCTGACGAGCACCCGGTCGGAATCCAGATTTATGGAAACCGGCACGAGGCGCTCATCGAGGCGACGCAGCTCTCCGAGAAGATGGGTCCCGATCTCATCGACATCAACTTCGGCTGCCCGGTCAAGAAAGTCGCCTGCAAGGGCGTCGGCGCCGGATCGGGATTGCTCCGCGAGCCGGATCTCGTTGTATCGCTGACCGAGGCGGTGGTCAAGGCCACGCATCTGCCGGTCACTGTGAAGACGCGGATCGGTTGGGATCATCAGAGCGTCGTCATCGTCGACCTCGCGCGCCGCCTCGAGGATGTCGGAGCTCGGGCGATTACCCTTCATGCGCGCACGCGGTGCCAGATGTTCAAGGGGGATGCCGACTGGGATTGGATCGCGGAGGTGAAGCGCGCCGTCTCGATTCCGGTGATCGGAAACGGCGACGTGACCAGTCCGCAAGATATGGTGCGCATGTTCGACCACACCGGATGCGACGCGGTCATGATCGGACGAGGAGCGATCGGCAATCCGTGGATTTTCTCGCGTTCGCGCTCTCTCCTGGATCATGGCCATGATCCCGGACCGCCCACATTCGAGGAGCGGATCGCGGGATATCTCGAGATCCTGGACGAGAGCATCGCCGAGAAGGGCGAGCGCCGCGCGGTGCGAGAGATGCGCAAGCACCTCGCTAGCTCGTTGCGCGGAATGCCCGGGATTGCCTGGCTGCGCGGGCGTCTCATGGAAGAGGACGATCGCGCCGGTGTCCAGAGCGCCGTCGAAGCGTATCTCGAGCGGTTGCATGCTCGCTGTCCGGAGCCGCTCGATCGGATGGCGGCGGATGAGCGCATGAATGGGTTGGATGAGCCGACGACCGCGCGGAAAGAGCCGATCGCTCCGGATGGGCGGATGACCGGGATGGATGAAACGACGACCGCGCTGAGCGAGCCGATCGCGACCCGATGACTCCTCCTCGCTCGTCGAGCCGCACGTCATCTCAGCGTCGAACGCCGGTATCATCCACTGCTCAGTCGCGCGTACCGTCCAAAAGAGCACCATCCGTGGGTGGCACAGCCGGCGCGAGCGGGTCCGACGTCGATGGCGCGCGCGCGAAACTGGACGCGCTCGGCGAAGATCGCTTCACCGTGTGCATCGAAGCCGCTCGCGAGGCCTGCCGCGACTCGATCGGACACCGCCCTGCCGCTGACCGAGCCCCACGAGGGGCCGCTGTCTTGACGCGGCGAGGCGAGGTCTTCTCCGCCCCGGAGCTCGCGATCGTGGCCGGGGTCGGCGGCTCCGCCGAACAGCTCGCGGTCTCGCGCGCCCGGCTCGCCTCCCCTGCTTCGATCTCGCACATCTTCCTGCGAGGTGGCCGAAGCGGAACTTCGGACGGCGGCCCGCCCACCGGCGCGACTCTGCAGATCCTCCTCGAGCTGGCGCCGCGCGCGCTCATCTTCTGGGGCACGGACGGAATGCCGCGCGGCGGCGTGCTCCCTGCCGCGCTATTGCCAGGAGCGTTCTCCGGAGAGAATCTGTCCTCCGCGTCGGACTTGGAGAACGATCGATCGCCGGCGAAGAAGTCGGTTCGACCATGACTCTCAGACTGAGACGGAGACGCTTGCAGTGAGCGAGACGAATGCGATACCCGAGATCTGGATCCGTCAAGTCGCCGACGAAGTGGCCCGGCGGATGGGCGCACCTGCGCCAGGCGATCGACAAGCCGCAGAGCAAAACTCACGTGCATGCGGATGCAAGCTCCCCGGCTTCGAAGACGGGCCCAATCCAGCCCGTCTGTCGCTGCTCAAGGAGTACGGCGTCGCCCGCATCGGCTGTGATCCCGGGATCGGTCTGGTCGATGCCGAGCTCGCCGCGATGCTCGATCACACCCTGCTCAAGCCGGAAGCGACCGAGCGGGAGATCGTCACGCTCTGCGAAGAAGCTCACTGTCATGGCTTCGCCACCGTGTGCGTGCAGCCGATCTGGGTCCCTCTCTGCGCACGCATCCTCGAAGACAGTCCGGTGCGCGTTTGCACGGTAATCGGATTTCCGCACGGCGCGAATCGCATCGAGGTCAAGGCGTTCGAGACCGAAGTGGCGATCGCGCAGGGTGCGCGTGAAGTCGACATGGTGATTCCGATCGGGATGATGAAGGGAGGCGACCTGAAAACGGTCGGAGTGCACGTCCGCGGGGTGGTGCGCGCCGCGATTGCCGGAGTGATCGTGAAAGTGATTCTGGAGAACGCCTATCTCACGAACGACGAGAAGCGAGCCGCCGCGCGCATCTGCAAGGAAGAGGGAGCGCACTTCGTCAAGACCTCGACCGGATTCGGACCGAGCGGCGCCACTTTGGAAGACGTGCGGCTGATGCGCGAAGCGGTCGGCTCGACCGTGGGAATCAAAGCGGCGGGGGGGATCCGTGACACCAACGCCGCGCAGGCCATGATCGCCGCGGGTGCCGATCGCATCGGCGCCTCCGCCTCTGTTCGAATCGTCTCGCGCTGAGCTTCTTCCATGAGGATTCCGATCGATCCAGACTCTCGTGATGCCGGACCACGTGTTCCGTGCTCCATTCGGGATGCTGCGTGGAGCGGTGCGCGGGACGATATTCGGAGCGGTGCGCGGGACGATATTCGGAGCGGTGCGCGGGACGTCATTCGGAGCGGTGCGCGGGACGTCATTCGGAGCGGTGCGCGGGACGTCATTCGGGTCGGTGCGCGGCACGTTGTTCGGGTCGGTGCGCGGCACGTTGTTCGGGTCGGTGCGGGGCACGTTGTTCGGGTCGGTGCTCGGAACGCTGTGGAGGCCGTGTGGGTTTGCCCGTGCGTCGCCGCGGGAGTCCGACTTCTCCTCGCGGCGTTCCTCGTGATCGCGCTGACCGGGACCGCGGCGCACGCACAGTCGAGCGGCGGAGCCGGACAGATCATCGGGCGTGTGTTCGACGCGCGGACCGGCGAGTCGATCGCCTTCGCCCGCGTTTCCATCGAAGGAACCTCATTCGGGACGATTTCGCGAAGCGACGGGCGCTTCACGCTCCCGAACGTGCCGGTGGGTACCTACCGGATTCAAGCATCGTACATGGGTTATCAACCGCTCTCGCTGGAGGTCGCGGTGCAGGACGGCCGTACCACCGAAACGGAGATCCGGTTGTACGACGCCCAGACCCAGGTTCCCCCGGCGCCCACGCGGCCGGAGCGGCCGTCAATCAACCCTGCAACGGGCGGGACGATCCGCGCGATCGGCGCCGAGGACATCGAGGAGCTCATCATCGATCCAGCCCTCGAAAGCGTGGTCGAACAACAGTCGGGCGTGATTCGGGATCGCCATCGCCTCCACCTTCGCGGCGGTCGGGCGAACGAGATGCTCTATCTCATCGAAGGCATCCCGATGCGCGATCTCATCTCGGGGGAATCGCGAGGAGGAGAAGCCGTGAGCGCGCGCTCCCTAGCCGAAGTGAGCGTCCTGAGTGGCGGATTCGAGGCTCGGTATGGACAGGCAGCGGCGGGAATCGTGGAGGCGAAGATCAAGGACGGCTCCGAGCAGGTTCATGGATCGGTCGGCTACACCACGGACGCGTTGACGGACGATCGCGACCTCGATCAAGTCGATTTGCAGATCGGGGGCCCTCTCCCCCTGCTTTCTGGAGCGTTGCGCGGGATCAGTGGAGACGACTCCGGCCCGGTGCGTTTCTTCCTCGACCTCGCCGCCGATCTCGAGAACGGGCACCTGCCCTCGATCGCCGACATTCCGGGAGGAAGCCTGACGGCGGCACGTCCCGATCGCTTCCTCGGAAGCACCTTCGACAGCCAGAGCTTCTTCTACCCGCGCGCTCAGAACGACTGGCGTCTGCTGTTCAAGTCGACGTGGCAAGCTTCGGCAACGAACGAGTTCTCGCTGCTCTGGTTGAAGATTCGCAGCGTGCATCAGGGATTCGATGAAATCGATATCGCGGAGACCGATCACAACGCCAATCCGTATCCGTGGGAGTGGAGCCGGCGGCTCGATCACTACTACACCGTCACCGAGGACCAGAGCGCGCTTTCGTTCCGCTGGGACCACACCTGGAAGCCGAGTCTCTCGCAGCAGGTCAAACTGACGCGCTCGTTCCAGTCGCGCCATCAAGACGTGGGCGGGAACCGTTGGGACGAGTACGACCTCGTGACCGACCGCTCCCTGCCGCCCGAGCTCGACACGCCGTTCTTTCGCGACGCGGGCGAGCCGACCGCATTTCGGGATCGCAGCACGGCGACATGGGCGCTCGACTGGGATTGGACGCACCTCTATCGCCAGCACGACGTCCGCTGGGGGTTGAACACGCAGTACGAGGATGTCCAGTACCTCGCATGGGATGCGGCGGAATCGCGCACTTTCCGGGGCAAGGCGCTCGACTCGTTCCACGTTTATCCAAACACTGGAGCGCTCTACTTGCAGGATCGGTTCGAGATCGAAGGGCTAGTCGCGCAGGTTGGGCTCCGTTATGACTACTGGTTTCCGGGCCGGCAAGTCGAGCGTTTGATGGATGCGGCGGGCGCACCGGTGCGGTTCAAGGGATACCTGGCGCCTCGAATTCAGCTTTCCCATCCGCTCGGGTCGTTTTCGGACGTGTACTTCAACTACGGGCATTTCTCCCAGCGACCTCCTTATTTCTACGTTTACTCGAATGCGAACGATGGAGTTGTCGACGAAGCGTCCCGGATCGGCAATCCTGACCTGGATCCCACGGTTTCGGTTCAGTACGAGTTGGGCATGAACCATCGGTTCGCGCACGACAAGACTGTCGCGCTCGCGGTGTACAACAAGGACACCTACGAATACCCCACTCTGGTGGCGGTCACTCCTCGCGACCGCGGAGCGAGCAGCTTCTTCACGTATCGCAACCTCGACTATGCGCGCACGCAGGGCATCGAACTGTGGCTAGGCAAGCAGCGCATGGACCGGGCCTCGTGGGCGGTGAGCTACGTCTACTCGCGCGCCAAAGGGAAAGGCTCGGGTCCGAACGACCTCTTGGTCAGTGGCTCGGGAGGCGACGCCCGTGGCACGCCCCTGGAAGAGGGATATCTGTGGTGGAACCGGCCGCATGAGCTCAAGACCTGGTTTTCGTATCAGATCCCGCGAGGAGATCGTCCACGCGTTTTCGGCATTTCTCTTCCTTCCGATCTCGAGCTGAGCGGCCACTTCATGGTCCGCTCGGGACTCGCTTATACGCCCCAGGATGCGGTCGGCAACGTGCTCGGCCTGCCCTACTCCGAGAACGGACCGTTCGATTCCAGTTTCGATGCAAGCCTCGTCAAAGGATTCCAGCTCGGCTCGCAGCGGTTCGAGATCGCCTTGCAGGCATTCAATCTGCTCGACCACCGCAATGCGATCGACCTGGATCCGGCCACCGGGGAGCGCTGGAAGCCGGGCGTGGGTTCACTGGGAGTCGATCCACTCGACGATCCGGCCAGTCTCCAGTTCGGCGACCTGGAGCTCGCGGAAGCGGCCGGCGTCGAGCTCGCGATCGATCCGGCCGATCCGCGCCTCGGAGGTCTTCCTCCCGGCTCTCCGGAATATCAAACGGTCTACGCCAAGTTGGAGGCGGAAGCGGCCGCACTCATTGCGCCGAGTCTGCGTCGTCAAGTGATGGCCACGATCCATCGGTACTCCGATCCGTCCATGATCGCGGCTCCGCGGCACATCCGCATTTCGATCGGGATGGAGTGGTGATGAGACACCCTGTCCTCACGAGGCTCGGTTGCACGGAGCGGCGAGGCGGAATCGTTTCGCAGTCGCGTTCCGCGCATGTCTTGTCGTGGGTGATGCTGTTCTTGTCTTGCCTTCCGCTGGGGTCCGTTGCGCCGGTCAGCGCCAGCTCGCTCGGCGGACAACGGGCGGCAACATCGAGCGGAACGTTTCTCGAGATCGGAATCGACGCCCGCGGAGCGGCATTAGGCGGCGCGTACAACACTCTCGCCGAGGGCGCTGCCGCAGCGCTTTACAATCCGGCCGGCATCCTCAGCGGAAGTCCGGATCCCGATGTACACTTCAGCTATGCGGCCTGGCCGGCGGACATCGATATCGGCGAGTTCAGTTACGCGCGTCCGTTCGATCCGGTCGGCGGTCAACTCGCGATCGGGTTCGCCTATCTCGGCACCGACTTCGAGGAAACGACCGAGTTCCACCCCACCGGGACCGGTCGCAGTGTCTCCTACTCGAACTTCCTCGCCTCGGTCAGCTATGCCCGACCGTTCACGGAACGACTCTCGATCGGGATCACGGCCAAGTATCTGCGCGAGGACCACGGTTCGAACCTGGGTGGACCGGTCACGTCCGGGATCTTGTTCGACGGGGGGAGCCTCTTCCAGTTCGGATACCGCAACAGCCGCCTCGCGGCCACGATCCAGCACTTCGGACCCGATCTCCGTCCGAACGGACGATATCTGAGCAATGTGACGGGCGCCGAAGTCCCGTACGCGAGCTTCTCTCCCCCGACCTCCTTCCATCTCGGCTTCTCGATCGATGCGCTGGCGAGGAACGCTCACCGCCTGACGTTGGTGGCGCAGTTGGCCCATCCCACGGATCGAGAGGAGATCGTCCGCGCCGCACTCGAGTATTGGTTGGATGATTCCTATTCGTTGCGAACCGGATACGACTTCGAGGCTGACGAAATGGGCTTCTCGGCCGGATTGGGGCTACGCCTGCGGCTCGGCGGTCGGCACGGCGCGCTCGACTATGCCTTCACGGAGGGAGGCAATCTCTCCGCGGTGCATCGCTGGAGCCTGGGGTTCGAACTGTGAGCCCGATCATCGGAATCGTGCGGATCGTTCGTGCAGCGCTCCCGTTCGTGCTGACGGGGTCCGTACTCGGGATGATGTCCGCTGCGGCTCTCACCATCACGGTCGTCGCCGAGCCTCTCACACTCCGTGCCGAGACTCTCGCCCGTACACTCCGCGCCGAGCCCCTCACCGGCTCACACTGCGCCGACGTCGGTACTGGGGTTATGAGCAGTACAGTCCCTACCGGATCGAATCGTGGCGCGGGAGTCGAGATCGTTTCTCGCGTCACCAGTGGAAACCGTATCGGACTTGCTCTCCGCAATGACGGAGTCATCGGGACCGGCCTGGCCGGCCGGGCTCCATCGCTCGAATTCCCGCTCGGAACAGAGATCGAGCATCTGGTCCGCGCCGGGATCTGGGTCGGCGGGGTGACCGCGCAAGGAGACACGCTCGTCTCCACCGCGGCGACGGCAACAGGGGCGCCGGCACGGGCCACGGCGAGTTCGAGGTTCGGGAACGAGTTTCTCCCGCTCACCGAAATTGCCGAGCGTTCACACCTTGCGAGCAGTCTTTATTTCTCGGAGGAAGCTCGCAGTGAACAGGACCTTCGCTATTCCTTCGCGGACTACGAGTCGTCCCAGCCGGCGGAGAAGCATCGTCCACTGCAGGTGCAGATCGACGTCGAAACGTTGCAGTTCTCGTTCGAGCCTTACGACGCGATCGTGATCATGAACTGCAACATCATCAATCTCAGCCAAACCGATCCGATCCATGACCTCTATGCCGGCATGTATACCGAGTTGGCCAGCGGGTATAAGGATCCAGATGATCCGAACTGGTCGAAGGATTGGTTCGGTCAGAAGGACATCGAGTTTCTCGAGTCGCTTCGACTGGTCGCCGAGCATCACTTCAATTTGGATGGCGGGCGCGCGCCCACTTGGGCAGGCATACAGCTGCTCGGAACGAAACCGGTTCCCGCTTCCTCGATGACGCCGTCGTTCAACTGGTGGAACTGGGAGGACGAGATCGACGGCGCCGGCGACGCACCCACGACCGACGCGCAGCGCTACCGGATGATGTCCAATGGGCAGATCCGTTCGACGTTCGGATCGGAAGCGCCGACTCACGATCCGGTCGAGCTGCTCTCGATCGGACCCTTTTCCCTCTTGGAACCGGGAGACACCGTGAGCGTCTCCTTCGCGTGGCTGGGCGGCGAAGCGGATCCGCGAAACGGTCGCACCGCCGCGGAAGACATCGCCTTCAATGCCGGATTCGCGCTCTCCGCGTTCGAGGCCGACTTCGACATTCCGGTGCCGCCTCCATCTCCTGAGCTCCTCGTGGAGGCAGACCGCAATCGGCTCACGCTTCGTTGGACCGACGATCCGGAAGGATTCCTCGATCCGCAAAGCGGACAGACCGACTTCGAGGGATATCGGATCTATGTAAGCGAGGACGCTCCGGAAGGCGGCTCTGAGAGCGGGTTCCGCAACATCTTGGAGGCGGACATCATCGACTCGCTCTTCTATGACACCGGCCTCGACGGGCTCGCCGAGGAAGCGGAGATCGGCGGCGTGTCGTACAAGTACCGGTACGACATCACCGGATTGCGGGATGGATTCAACTACTGGATCGGGGTCACCTCGTTCGACACGGGAATTGGCGAGACTCCGTCCTTGGAGAGCGGCCTTTCGCAGAACTTGACGCGCGCCATTCCAGGAACTCCTGCTTCGCCGGACGAGGGCCCCGCAGTGGTCGTGTTTCCGAACCCGTACCGCGGAGACGCCGCGTGGGATGGAGGGCACGGTAGAGACCGATATCTGTGGTTCGCCAATCTCCCGGAGCGCTGCACGATCCGGATCTACACGCTGGCTGGCGACCTGGTCGATACGATCGAGTTCGATCAAGACTACGCTCCCACTGACGTCCGTGCGCTGCGTGACGCGTCCGACGCGAACCAGGGTCGCTCGCTCGAGCTTTCGGGAGGAATGGCGGCCTGGGATCTGGTGAGTCGAGACGATCAGGGAGTCGCATCTGGGTTGTACATGTTTTCCGTCGAGGATCACGAGTCCGGAGACCGGCAGCTCGGAAAGTTCCTCATCGTGAAATGAAGATTGGAGACGACCAGGTGGCAATGCATGTGACGACGTCGCGCATCTTGATTCTGCTGCTCGTGGCCGCGATGCCATCCCTGTTCGGATGTGAGGAAGACGGCGGCTCACTGCCACCGAACATCACCCCCACTACCTATCTGTCGGTGCAAGGGGCGGAGATCGACACGGTGGAGTACCGGCAGATCCTGCACTGGTGGGGCACCGACCCCGATGGCTCGGTGATCGGATACTGCATCCGCTGGGACGGCGAGTGGGAACCGCCGGCAGATGCCATCCGATGCGCCTTCGACGAGAGCTTCGCCTTCACAACCGTCGCCACCGACACGTTCGTGGTTCCGATCGGCGGCGCCTACGGAGAGAGGACATTCTCCGTACACGCGGTCGACGACGATCGCAACGTCGATTTGGAGGGAAAGAGCCAACGATTCAAGCTGTCCAACCGGCCTCCCGAGCTGGCCTGGTCGAGCGAGATGGACCGTCCCGTGAGCTCGCTTCCGGCAGTTTCGTTCGCGTGGAGATTCGAGGACCTCGATGGACGAGAGACCGTGATCGGCACTCGATATTGGCTCGACGGCAACGATCCGGACACCGTCGTCACGACCGACACCGTGATCGCGCTCGGCGTGGGTGACTTCGACGAGCGATTCGGAGAGCGCACGCTTTTTGTGGAAGCGTTCGATGAAGCCCTGGCCAAGAGCAACGTCATCACGCACACCTGGACCGTGGAGCGTCCCCCACGGCAGCGCTATCTCTTGATCGACAACGTGAGCGGCGATACTCCGGGAGCAGCGATCGAAGATGCGTACTACCGTGCGATCTTGGACTCCGTCGCGCCGGACGACTACTTCGGATATGACGTGGAGGCGCGCGGCGATTTTCGGAGCGCTCCGGAGGTGGCTGCCCTGCTTTCGCTTTTCGACGGAGCGGTGTGGTACGGGGGCGATCGGAGCGACGAGAACGACGCATCCCTGCGCGCAAATCTCGGCCGCGCCCAGAGCGGCATCCGGACCTATCTGAATCAGGGAGGAAATCTGCTCCTGGTGTATCGGGACGCGATCGGCGATGACGGAGCGTTTTCGGATCAGTTTGCCTCGGAGGTGCTAGGGATCGAGCTGTACTTCCGCGATACGAGCGGATCGGCAGAGTTCGTGCTTCCGTCGGGCGCCGAGGTCACTTCGATCGTCTTCGGGTCAGCCGGGGCGCTCAGAATGGACAGCAGTTCGCCGGATGCCGACTTCTTCTTGATCCGCGCCGGTGTGGAACCGCTCCTCTGGGTCGAGCCCGGATACTTCGACTCGACCGTCACTCCGGACCAGAGCGCACAGCGCGCATTCCTCGGAGTGTCCGCCGAGCACGAGGACGGCCGCATCGGCGTAGTAACGTTTCTCCTGAGCCGCGCCGATGGAATGGGCAACGCGATCCTCGTCGGATCCGCGCTGCTGCGCGAAGTATTCGCACTCTGACACTCCCGCGCCGGGAGTCGTCCACGCGAAATCCGTGCCACGCACTCCCGCTCCGGGAGTCGTCCACGCGAAATCCGTGCCAGTCACTCCCGCTCCGGGAGT
>CAMPIC010000047.1 GCA_946886185.1 uncultured bacterium | reverse complement strand
ATCGTCTTCCGCAGCCCCGAGGGGGCCCTCTATCACGAAGAGCTGATGGGAAACCGCGGCTTCCGGGGAATTTCCTCGCTGCTGTACCACGTCGCACCGCCGACCCAGGTGCGCGCCGCGGGAGCGGTCGAGGATGCGCGCGCGGAACAGGCAGAGGATCCCAGCCTCCGGCATCGGCACCTCCGCACGTCCGCCCTGCCGCCAGTGGGCGATCCCGTCCGCGGAAGAACGGTCCTGCTTCACAACGCGGACGTGAGCATCGGATTCGCGCGGCCCGTCGAGTCGACGCCGTATCTATATCGCAACGGCGAGGCGGATGAGCTGATCTACGTGAGCAAGGGTGGAGGCGCGCTCCACTCCCAGTTCGGATCCCTACCCTTCCGCGAAGGCGATTACCTGGTGATCCCGCGCGGGATCATCTATCGACTCGAGCTCGATACGCGCCTCGAGCAACGGCATCTGGTGGTGGAGTCGCGCGGAGTGCTGCGGACTCCCGCCCGTTATCGCAATCCTCACGGCCAGCATCTGGAGGGAGCGCCTTTTTCCGAACGCGATTTCCGCGTTCCCACCGAGCTCGAGACGCGGGACGAAGCGGGAGAGTTCGAGGTGGTGGTGAAGCAGCGCGGCGGGCTCCATCGCTACATCTACGCGCGCCATCCGTTCGACGTGGTGGGATGGGACGGCTACTACTATCCCTGGGCGTTCAACATCATGGATTTCGAGCCGATCGTCGGGCGCATCCACCAGCCTCCCCCGGTCCATCAGGTGTTCGAAGGGGACGGGTTCGTCGTGTGCAACTTCGTGCCTCGCCCGTACGACTTCGACGAAGCGGCCATCGCAGTTCCCTACAACCACACCAATGCGCAGTCGGACGAAGTGCTCTATTACGCGCGCGACAATTTCATGAGCCGGAAGGGAATCGAGTACGGCTCGATCACGCACCATCCGGACGGGATTCCGCACGGTCCGCATCCGGGCCGAGTCGAGGCGGCGCTCGGAGTCAAGGAGACCGACGAGCTCGCCGTCATGATCGACACCTTCCGCCCACTCTTGCATACGTCGGCAGCCGAACGGATCGAGGATCACACGTATTGGAAGAGCTGGGACGCGGAATGACGCGCACCTGGGACATCTGGGACTCGGAACCGCGCGAAGTCAGGAACTGGAATGGCGAATGACCAGACCTTCGACGAGACGGAATGCGCAATGACGCGAACTTCGATAAGCTCGGACGCCGAATGAGCGCTCCGGCGATCCTCCTTCGTCCGGATCAGCTTTCCACGCGCGATCTCTATCAGCTCCTGACCCGCTGTGTTTCCCCGCGGCCGATCGCGTTCGTGAGCACGATCTCGGCGGACGGCACGCCGAACCTCGCTCCCTTCAGCTACTTCGCGCTCGGCGGGCTCCAGCCGCCGTCAGTGGTGTTCTGTCCGGTGAACGATCGCGCGGGCGTCGAGAAGGACACGCTCTGCAATATCCGCGAGGTCGGCGAGTACGTGATCCACGGAGTGACGCGCGACATCGCCGACCGGATGAACCTCACCTCGGCCACCTATCCGCGCGGTGTGAACGAGTTCACCGAGACCGGATTCACCGCCGTCCCCTCGGAGCTGGTGCGCCCGCCGCGCGTCAAGGAAGCGCACCTCGCGATGGAGTGCCGGAGCATCGAGATCCTCACCGTCGGGAGCGGACCCTACGCGGGCAACTTCATCATCGGAGAGGTGCTCGCGATCCACCTCGATCCGGCGATCGTCGATGAGCACGGACTCCCCGACCCGTTGCGCCTCGAGGTGGTCGGCCGCATGGGCGGCGATCTCTATGTGGACGCGCGCCCCGAAACCCTTTTCGAGATGAAGCGTCCGCCCGCCCATCCGCGATAGATCCACTCCCGCTCCGGGAATGAGTGCGCTGTGTGCGACTCCCGCTCCGGGAGTGACGCCCGCGCGTCGTCTACTACTCCCGCGGCGGGAGTGACGCTGGGTGCGCGCTGCTACTGGCCGGGCATCGCGAACTTTTCCGGCGTGAGACCCGTGTTGATCGTCACGGACGTGGTGGTCAGCTCGACGAACGGCACGCCGTCTTCCGACATGGTGCGATGGTGCGGCCAGAGCAGCCCCTCGATCGGGCGGTAGTCGCCGAAATCCTCCCAGGTCGTGACGGGAGTGCCGGTCAACATCCCCTTGTCCCGATACTCCATGCGCACGAGACGCTGGTTCGACTGATCGAGGAACAGCTTCCATCCGTCGACCGTCTCGCTCCGCACGTAGATCACGTCGCACACGGTTTCGCCGATCATCGCTGTGTCAGGGAGCGCCTGCGCCATCAGCTTCTCGTATCCCATCAAGACATTGAGATAGTCGCGTGCGCGCGCGCGCTCGATGTCGGTGCGCATCTCCGCCGGCATCTCCTCGGGACCGCGCATCCGATCGACCCACGCAACGTCGCCGCAGACCGACTGCACGATCGTCCCCATGGGGAGCTTCTGCTCGGCACGCACGCAATCGGGAAGGATCTGCTCGGTGAGGATCGAGATGGTGAGCTCCATCCCCTGCGCGGAGACGGTGCCGCTGTCTTTCACCGTCATGTCCTTGATCGTCTCGAGGGCGGCGGCGCCGTGGGCCTCCGCCATCTGCGCGAGCAATCCTTGTCCTCGCTCCAGGTCCGCCGGCGTCGCGACCGGAATCGCCGATTCCGCGGGATCAGGAATCGAAATGTCGATCTCGGTCGTTTCGCCGAGCGCGGCGAGATCGCCCGAGAACTTATCGCGGTTTCCCATGACCAACGTGGCCGATTCGTCCGGATCGTGGACGCGTCGTTGCGCCACCGCGTGCACGGCCTCAGGCGTCAGCTCCTGGATCCGCTTCTGGTAGGTCTGCAGGAAGTCGGCCGGATATCCATAGAACTCGTAGGTCGCGAGCCGATTGAGGATCGCCGATTTCGACGTGTAGTCGAACACCATCGAGTTCAAGATGCCGTCCTTGGCCCGGCCCAGCTCTTCCTCGGTGAAGGGCGCGGCCAACGACTTTTCGATCTCCCCCGCGACATACCCCAAGGTGCGCACGGTCGAGTCGGCCTGGGTCGCGGCGAAGAAAAACTGCCCGCCGGGATGGTGCAGCTGCGCGCCGGAGTTGGAGCCGGCAGCGTAGGCGAGCCCTCTCTTGGTGCGAATCTCATTGAATAGGCGCGAGGCGAAACCGCCTCCCAATACCTCGTGATAGAGCTGGAGTGCCGGATAGTCGGGATCATCCATGCGGATCCCCTCCTGCGCGACCACGACGAAGCTATTCGTCATGTCTTTCTTCTCGATGAGAAAGCCCCCCTCCAGATCCGACATCTCGACCGGAGGCTCGGGAGGCAAGGGACTGGTGGAGCGGGGCCAATCGCCGAACGCTTCCTGAATCCACTTCTTGGCGTCGGCGCTGCGGAAATCGCCCGAGACGGTCAGGATGATCCGATCGGGATGAATGAAGCTCTCGTGGAACTCGACCAGATCCTCGCGCTCGATGGCGGCGATCGTTTCGTACTCCGTGTGCCGCGCGTAGGGGGAATCGGCTCCGTAGATCAGCTTCGGAACCTCGCGCTGCATCACGCCGAAGGGATCGTCGTTGCGGGAAGCGATCGCGGTCCGCTCCTGCTTCTTCGCGAGCTCGATCTTCTCCTCCGGGAAGGCGGGCTTGCGGAGCACGTCGGCCAGGACTTGGAGTCCCGTCTCGAAATCGTCCGCCAGAGCGGAGAGCGTCGCATGCCCGCTGGTCTGCCCGAAGGAGACTTCCACGCTCGCCCCGATCGACTCGAGCTGCTGATCGAGCGCATCCCCGTCGATTTCGAGCGTTCCACCGGTGCGCATGACCGACCCGGTGATCTGCGCCAGTCCGACTTTATCGGCGGGCTCAAAGATGGAGCCGGCGCGGATGAGCGCTTGCGCATCGACCACGGGAAACTCGTGGTCCTCGAGCAAATAGATCACCATTCCGTTGTCGAGCGTGTACCGCTCCGGCTCCGGTACATCGATCTCGTTGAGCGCGGGAACCTCCATCACGCGCGGATCGGGGAGGGTCTGCGCCTTCCCGAGTCCCGGAAGCAGGACGCCCAGGGAAACGGACACGAACAGGCAACGCGCCACCACCCGCATGCTTCGATCTCCTCGGATTCTCTTCATCCTCGACTCTTCCCCCGCCGCCTCGGCCAACGGTCGACAGCCATTTCCATCCCGAGTCTTCCCATCGCGACTGCCGACGGCGCTTCCGTCCCCGGCCAGAACCGATACAACCGTCAGCCCTTCCATACTCCCTCGGCCCCCGGTCGCGCCCGCCGTCATCGCGTCCATCGATCAGAACCTCCCGGTGCGACCGCCGTCAGTTGGCGGGCTTGCGAATGACACCCACCACGCTGTTGTTGCGCCGGAGCACGTCCTTGGCCGCTTCCTGGACGTCCGCGGTCGTGACCGCTTCCATCATCTCCATCTCGCGGAAGAGGAGACGCCAATCGCCCATCATTCCGTGATACACGGCCAGCTGTCCCGCCAACCCTTCGT
This sequence comes from uncultured bacterium, assembly GCA_946886185.1. The sequence continues at coordinate 6,357 of CAMPIC010000047.1, read as the reverse complement.
TGGAAGTCAGCCCGCGAATGAAATTGGAGCGCATGAGCCGCTTCGCTTTCTCCAACTCCTCCGGAGTCGGCCCGGTTTCCGCCAGACGGGCGGTCTCGTCGAACATCGCCTCCTCGACTTCGTCCGGATTCGCGTCGGAACTGACGAATCCAGCGAGGATCAAGCTGTTGGGATACTTGGACCCGGGAAACCCAGTCCCGCCGAACACCTGGCTGCAGGTCTGCTCTTCCTTGACGAGGCGCGTATACAGCCGGCTCGAACGACCGGAGGCCAGAATCTCGCCGGTTAGCTCGTACGCGTGCCACTTCGGATGGAACCGGCCCGGGATCATGAATGCCATCCCCACGGTGGGCTGGGAATCCTCTTCCCGGATCACGCGCAACATCTCTTCGTGCGGCGGCTCCTCGGTGCGTACCGGCGCCGGCTTGGGGCCTGCCGGAACGGCCGAGAAGTATTTTTGGGCGAGCTCACGCACCTCGCCCGCGTCCACGTCGCCCACCACGACCACGGTCATGTTCGAGGCGACGTAGTACTTCTTGAAGAACTCTTCGGCGTCCCGGCGTGTGATCTTGTTCAAGTCGGAGGCGTATCCGATGACGCCGTGACCGTACGGATGAGCAAGGAATGCGGTGGCAAGCATCCGGTCGATGAGGCGCCCGACCGGGCTCGATTCGCCGAAGCGACGCTCTTCGATGACCACGTCGCGCTCGGTGTAAAACTCGCGGAGGACCGGACTGACCAGACGATCCCCTTCCAAGCGCGCCCACAGCTCGATCCGATTCGAGGGAAGCGAATAGTAGTACCAGGTGAAGTCGACCCCGGTGGAGGCATTGAGCCCGCGCACGCCGTTCTCTTCGAGGATCTTGCCGAAGTCGTTGGTCACGACATACTGCGTGGCCGCTTCCTGAGCCGCCACGAACTCCGCTTCGAGCGTCTGCAAACGCGTCGAATCGGCGGCGTACCCCTTCTCCTGCTCGGCGGCCAAGGCATCCCAGGCCGCATCCACTCGATCGAGCGCGGCCGCTTCCGCTTTCGCGTCGGTCGTCCCGACCGTCTGCGTCCCCTTGAACGCCATGTGCTCGAACATGTGAGCAATCCCGGTGATGCCGGGCACCTCATCCACTCCGCCGGCATCGACGAAGGTCCGGAACGAGAAGACCGGCGCGTCATGGCGCTCCAGCACCAGGAACGTGAGCCCGTTGTCGAGCGTGAACTCGACCACGCGCGACTCCAGATCCTCGAAGGAGGACCGAGCCGGGCCCGCCAGGCAGAACGACAGAGCGAGAGACAGGACGATGCGTGATCGCATTGGCGACGATCCTCCGGAGAACGTGATCCGACGACACCGAACGGGCACCCTCACCCGGTTCCCACCCGGCTTACCGCGTACGCAATCGGGCGAGAGTAGCACCGGAAAGGGTTCCGACTCTCCAAGCTTCGAATCCGATCAAAGAGACGAGCGCTCCCACCAAAAGGATGTACGGAGCGGAGAGGCTCCCGGAGAGATCGATGAGCAAGCCGGCCAGGAACGGCAGGAGGAAACTGCCGCTTCCCAGGAGTGCCTCGTGGATCCCGGTGCTGTGCCCGCGCTGCGACACCCCGTGGAGCGAGTAGAAGATGCTGCTCGCATAGGCGAACCCGAGACCGATCCCGACCAGCGGCGCCACCGCCCAGATCGCGACCGGGCTGCGCAGCCAGAGCAGCGCCGCGATCCCGACCGCGCATCCCAGCTGGGTCATCACGAGAGGGGCGAGGCGGAACGGCCACCGGTGCCACATACCGGCCAGCACGAAGAAGAGCGTTTGCGAGAGGTAGACGACTCCCAGGAAGGTTCCGAAGATCGCGCCGCCTCCCAGCCCGTGCTCATCGAGATACTTCGGATAGTGAAAGTTGAGGGTCGCGCCGAGCCCGAACAGCAGGAAATTGGCCGCCCAGCCGAGTTGCCGCCAGGTCGACCACACCGCGATCCGCTCGCGTTCGGAGTCGGTCGCCGGCGCGAGGCCATGGATGCGCAACTCCCCATCCTCCGCGTGCGGATGCCCATGCGAATGCGGCACCTCCCGCAAAGGCAACACGAGGACGATCAGGAACGTCACCGTCGCGGCCGCGACCAGTACCGGAGCATGGCCCACGCGATCCAGGAAGAATCCGCCGAGGAAGAACCCGAGCATCTTCCCCGACGACCACGAGACGTTGAAGCTGCCCAACACACGGCTGAGCCCGTCCTGCGCCGAAAGGGCCCCGAGTACCGACTGCAGTCCGGGCCAGAAGAATCCGTTCGACGCGCCCAGGATCGGCATCCAGCAGAGGAGCGCGACCGGGTCGTTCGCGCCGATCACCCCGAGGATGGCGGCTGCGCGCACCGTCGCGCCGAAGCGGGCCATAGTGAAACGCGGCCAACGATCGGAAAGCCGCCCCAGGATGAGCGCCGCGACCACGTACGAGCCGGAGGAGAGCACAGGGAGCAGTCCGAGCTGGATCGGCGAAGCCTGCAGCTCGATCGCGCGCAGCGCGACCACCGTCATCACGACATAGAACGATCCGTCGTAGAGAAAGCAGGACAGGTTGATTCGGGGGATGACGGAGCGACCGCGCAAGCGTCACTCGATGGAGCGGAGCTTATCCCGTGCGAGCTTGGCCTCTTCGCCGTTCGGGAACCGCCGGACGACCTCCTCGAGAGCGGCGCGAGCATCGTCGCTTTCGCCGAGATGGATCTCGGAGAATCCGATCTTGAGCAGCGCGCCCGCGACCTTGTCACCCTGCGCGTAGCGGTCGACCACCTTCTGGAACTCGACCACCGCCTGCCGATAGTCTCCCTGCGCGTAGTACGATTCGGCGATCCAGTACTGGGCATTATCCGCGAGATCGGATCCTTCGGCGCGCTTTAGATACTCCGCGAAGCCCAGGATCGCGAGCGAGTAATTGCCCCGGGTCAGATCGAGATAGGCCTGCTCGTAGACCCGCTTGGCCTGCGTTTCGGGAGGAAGCCCCGCCAAATCCTCGGAGGCGAGCGAGCGATCCCCTGCCGACTCGGAAGCCCGATCGGATTCGCCCGACTCCGCATCGCCCCAGTCCGCCTCTCCGGATGCACCAGGCGTGCTCTCGGTGTAGGGAGAGCGACCGGGATCGGAGCGGCCGCTATCGCTTGGATCCGCGTAACCGGGTCGTCCGGGATCGGCGTAAGGAGAGCGATTGGCGTCGGGAGCCGAGCCGGACCAATACGGGCCCGAGCTGCTCATGCCCGTGGAGCGGGAAACCGCATCCTGGAGCTTGGAGTCGATCGACGTGAGCTTGGCGTCGAGCTCCTGATAGAGATACTGGTTCTCCGTTTGGAGCTTCTGGATCACTTCCGCCTGCGCGACGAGCTTCTGTTCCATTTCGCGCACGTCGGCGGAAAGCTCGATCTGGCTGGCGCGGATCTCCGAGACGTCCGTCGCGATCTCTTCGATCGTGATCGGCTGCCGGAGAGTCTGTTTGCCGTAACAACCGGGCAGGACGAACGCGACGGCCGATACACACAGGCCGGCGTACAACTTTCCCATTTTGGAGATTGATGTCATAGATGGATGATCCGGAGTCCACGAGGAAACCCGCGGACGCCGGATCCTCGAACGCTATCTCTGGAAATGGACCCGGCGGTTCTGACTCCACGCCGCCTCGTCGTGTCCCGGATCGAACGGTCGCTCCTCTCCGTAGGAGATGGTGCGCAACTGCGAATCAGGTACCCCGAGGTTGACCAGATAGTTCTTCGCTTCGCGCGCACGGCGCTCCCCGAGCGCGATGTTGTACTCGACCGTGCCACGCTCGTCGCAGTGACCTTCGAGAGTCACGACTCCACCCGCCGAAGCCTTGAGCACTTCCGCATTGCCGTCAAGCACCCGTCGCGCATCCGAACGCAAAGAGGACTGATCGTACTCGAAGAAGATGTCTTGAAGCTCCGACGGCCGAATCTCCTGAGAGCCAGTGTCGGTCGTCGTGCTCCCTGGATCACTCGATCCGGTCTGCGTGGGGGGCGTAGTGGTGTCCATCGACGGAGGCGGCGCCGTCTTCTTGCTACACGCCGAAAGCGCGAGCGACGCGACTCCGACCAGGACCGCCATACGGGTTATCTGCAGGACCTTCATCGTTTTTCCAAGGCTCCTTTCGTACTTGAACTCTCGCTCGAACGAAGTTACTCGTCCAACGGAGGAGACCACGCCGGATTGTATTGATCACCGGAAGACCACGTCAACCGGCGTTTCCCGCTACCATCCGCCGCCATCACGAACAAATTACGGCTCCCTTCGCTGCGTTGGGCATACACGATGTGACGGCTGTCGGGCGCCCAACGCGGATTTTCGTAATTTCCAGAATCGGCCGTCAGACGCGTCAAATCCGCGCCATTCGGCCGAACCCGGAAGATGTCGAACGTCCGGTCGATGCGCGCCACGAACACTATCCAGTCCCCGCCGCGCGACCAATGCGGGGAATCACACATACCGTTCAGGTGCGTCAGCCGCCGGGTATTGGCTCCGTCGACGTCCATGATGTAGATCTGGGTCTGCCCCGTCCGGTCAGAGACGAACGCCATCTGCGAGCCGGTGGGCGAAAAGGTCGGCGAGGTCTCGATCGAGTTCTCGGCGAACGTGATCCTCTGGAGGTTCTTGCCCGAGACATCCATGGTGTAGATCTCGGAGTTCCCTTCGAAGGAGAGCGCGGCGGCGATGCGCTGACCGTTGGGATGCCAGGCGGGAGCAGAGTTGATTCCCGGGCGCGCCGAAACCGCGATCACCTGCTGCTGGCCGAGCTGCACCCGCACCAGATCCGGATTTCCGCTCGCATAGGTCATGAACGCGAGCTGTTTTCCGTCCGGGGACCAGGTCGGCGATATCGTGATGGTGTTGAGGCTGGTGACCCGCGAGAGGCGCGCTCCGTCGTAGTCGACCAGGTAAATCTCCTTCGATTTCGTAGCGTCCCCCACGAACGCGATGCGCGTGCGCGCGACGCCCCGCTCCCCCGTCAGATAAAGGACGACGTCGTCCGCGAAGGCATGGATCGTCCAGCGATCCGGGGGCTCGTCGAGATCGTATTCGTCCTCGAAGATCAGCTCGCCGGAAGAGGCGTCGATGAGCCTCCCGTGAAGAGTGACCTTGCCGAACGACCGGCTCACCTCTCCCGCGACGATCGCCTGGGGCGGTCGCTGCGACTCCGCGGAGCTGAATTGGCGGACCCCTTCCCGGCGTACATCGAGATAGTCGCTGAAGATCAGGTCCTGCTCGAGGATGTCCTCACATGCCTCGCCCGTGGTGAGGAGCCGGCGCTCCGCTCCCGAATAGGTAAAGTCGCGTATCAGGACCGGTATCTTCGAGATCTGTCCGCCGATGATCGCGGGCACTTCTACGGTCCGGGGCATCGAGGCGCCCTCGTCCCCTTGCCGACTTGGATCCTGCGGAGTCGGTTGTTGCTGCGCGAACGCGCCGGAGCCAACGGACAGAAATGCGAGCGCCGCGCCGAGGAAGAGAGCGCTCCGGAGGAACGTGTGGCAACATTCCACACTTCCTGGACTTCCTTGTCCGTATATCAGCCTCACGTTCACTCCTGACAAAGCTCGCCGCGGCCCGCGAGTGCTCCTGCTCCAGTCTTCGTTCGTTGCGATGCTCACTCCTGATAGATGAACTGCAGCCCTACGCCAAGCCAATCCTGCGGATACTTGCGCGGCAACGGCGGAAGCGGCGAAGCCTTGAGCAGGGCGCGCAGCGCCGAGTTGTCGAAAAGCGGATTGCCGGAGGATTCGACGATCTCCGCATCGACCACTTTCCCGTTTCGCTCGATACGAAATCGCACCCGCGCCGCGACGCCGTCCATGGCCTCGGGAACATCCCAGTTGGACGCGATCTTCTCACGGATGGCCTGGATGTAATACGGATACTCGAATGGGGGTCCCTCCAGTTCCACCTGCACCGGAATCTCGGAGTCGATAGTGGGGCGATCGCTCACCACCGGAGTCGGAGGCGCGTCCACCTTGCCGACCTTTTCGGTGGCCTCGGGCTCCGGCTCCGACTTCTTCTCCACCGGCTTCACTTCCGGTTCGGGAGGTTTCTCCGGTTCCTTCTTCGGAGGAGGTTTCTCCAGAGGATCCGGAATCACGACCTCCTTCGGCTGCGGCTTGGGAGGCTCAGGGACAGATTGCCGCACGGGAGGGGCGGGCATCGAGACGAGCTGGACCGGGATCACCTCCAGCTTCTCGGGCGGATGGAATCGCTCGCGCGCGAGGAATCCGATCGCCACCGCCGCGAGCACGTGCAGGAGCGTCGACGTCGCGATCCAGTTTCGAAGCCCGGAAAACAAGCCTTGACCGTCCTCTAACCGCCGTTGGTA
>CAMPIC010000046.1 GCA_946886185.1 uncultured bacterium | reverse complement strand
TGCGCATGAACTCGCGCTGATCCTGACGGGAGTTGAGGAAGCCGATGTTGACGGAGATGAAGGCGATGAACCCGAGGAGCGCGAGCGGTCCTCCCTTCGCGCTCTCCGCGGAGAGCTTCGCGATGAAAATCGGTCCCCCGAGATCCTTGACTCCCGCGTCCCCCTTGAAGAGTGCGCCGATCGTGGCGAGACCAAGCTGCAGACCATTCTTGACGCCCGTGAGCCCCGTGGCCAATGACTCGCCGAAGCTGGCAGGACGGACCGTCACCGCTGGACCGATCCCGATCTTCCCGCCTTCGATGATCTCGGAACCGACCGGGATCTTCGCCATCTGTGGAGTGACGACCGCAGACTGACGCACTCCAGCTCGCTCCCAGACGATCTCGAGCGGCTGATCGGGACTCTCTCGGATCAGCTCGCTGAGCTCATCCCATGTGTGCACGGAACGACCACCTACTTCCACGATGAGATCGCCGGACTGAAGTCCCGCCTCGGCAGCGGGCATCCCCTCCTCCACGAAGTCGATCCGAGGCTCGGTCACTTCCCCGATTCCCTGGCTGTAGGCGAGGCCGGCGAAGATGGCCCAGGCGAGGAGGAAGTTCATGATCACGCCCGCGCAGATGACGAGCGCTTTCTGGAAGAAGTTCTTCGACATGAACTCGTCGGGGGCCCCGGTGATCTTCTCCGGGTTGTCCATCGACTCGTCGATCATCCCCGCCATCTTGACGTAGCCCCCGAGCGGAAGGGCGGAGATGCAGTAGTCGGTGTCGCCGATCTTCTTGCCGAAGATCCGGGGGGGATATCCCACCGAAAATCGCTCGACCCGGATGCCGACCGCGCGCGCGGCCAGGAAGTGCCCAAGCTCGTGGACCACTACCACGACCCCGATGACGACGATGAAGGCCAGCAATCCTTGGATCACACCCATTCGATGACTCCTCGCAGAACCTTGCCGATCCGAAACGAACCGGTACCTTTGACACTCGACTCGATCTTGCGCTCGGTCTTGCGCTCGACTCGAGCCCCGCCCGAAATCCCGGCCGACCCGCCACGGGGCTTTTCTTTCATGCTCAGGCCGATCTCGGGAGCGCTCCGCAGCCTACCCGGAATCGGATTGTTCAGTCGCGCCGCCCGCCCAAGAGTCCCGCTCGCATCAGGAAGTAGAGCAGCTGCGCGATGGAAGACGCCGCGGCTGCAACGTAGGTCATGGCCGCCGCGCCAAGCACTTTCTTGACCCCCACCAGCTCGGTAGAGGTGACGATGCCCATCTGCTGGATCACGCCCACGGCCCGGCGAGAGGCATCGAACTCCACCGGGAGAGTCACTACCTGGAAGAGCACCGCTGCGGAGAAGAAGATGATCCCCACCTTGATCAATCCGACCGCGCCGAGAAGGAACCCGATCATGAGGAGCGGCCATGCGAGCGAGCTCCCGATCTTCGTCACCGGGACCAGGGCCGAGCGCCACTTGAGCGGCACGTAGTTCTTGGCGTGCTGGAGCGCGTGCCCGGCTTCGTGCGCCGCCACTCCCACCGACGAGATCGAACGGCCGTCATAGACGTCGGGACTCAGGCGCAAGACTCGGTGGAGAGGGTCGTAGTGATCGGAGAGAAAACCCGAAACGCGCTCCACGCGGACTCCCAGCCCGGCCTGGGCGACGATCCTCTCGGCGACCTGCGCTCCGGAGAGCCCCGTCGCGACGCCGACCTTGGAGTACTTGTTGAAGGCCCTCTTGACCCAGATTTGGGCGACGATCGAGAGCACGATCGCCGGTCCCACGATCACGAAATAGAGTGGATCGAAGAACATCGAACCTCCTGCGATGACGACCCGATCCCGAGACGGCCTCCCTGGCCGTCCGGGACCGTCGAAGGAACGCACTACCTACGTATGATGCCAGAGTTTCGTTCCGAGCCGGGTCAAAATGGGTCGGTCTGGCCCCGGCGAATAGACCGGCCGCTACCGACCGGATTCTGCCTGCACCGGGACCCACTCCGGGAAACGCCGGGGTGGACGATCATGAGCCCGCCCGGAGATCCTCGATTCGCTGCAGCAGAGATCGCGCCGCCATATGTCGAGAATCGGCCTGGAGCAGCTCCCGCAAAAGGTTTTCCGCTTCCGTCAGCCGCCCGGGGTCGAGCGGCTGCCCTCTCGCGGCAGCCTGCCTCGCCTCCTCCACCCGTGCCGAAGCCAGCCCGTAGAGGACCCGCGGATCGCGATCGCCTCCCCGGAGCGTCTCGCTGAACACCGCAGCCGCTTCGGAATATCGACGGGTCCCGAGAAGGGCCGCGCCGAGCATTTTCTTCACCGGAGCGTTCGGGTTGCGCTGGAGGGCGGATTCGTACGCCGTGACCGCTCCAGCCGGATCGTCCTGCTGCAGCCGGGCATTCCCTAGCCCGGCCCAATGCTCGAAATCGCGCGGCTCGACCAGCACCAGCCGCTCATAGAGCGGCAACGCCTCGGAGTATTTCTCTCGCGCCATCAGCGCGCGCGCGAGGTTGGAGAGCGCGAGAGGGACGTCGGGCTTGAGCCTGAGCGCCTCGCGGTAGGCAGCTTCGGCCTGATCCATCCGGGCGGTCTTCTCTTCCTGATCGGAAGTTCGCATGCTCTGGACCATGTAGATCGATCCGAGCAGGACGTGAAACCGAGGATTCCCGGGATAGGTGTCGACGCAGCGGCGATACATCTGCTCCGCCATGTCGTAGTTCTCGGCTTTGCGATAGTACTTGCCGACCTCCTCATATGCGTAGGCACGCGCGAAATCCGGGAAATCGGCGGCGACATCGACGAAGCGCGCGATCGAGGCCCGCTCGTGGTGAAGCAGCGCGACCCAGGGAGCTGTCATGAGGAACGCCACGGTCAGGACGAGCGCCGCGATGCGCGTCGATCCGGTGCGCTCCTGCTCCGGAGGAAGCGGAGCGCGTGACCGCGGCGCGGGCGCAACCGGCGGCCACGGAGGAAGAAGAAGCGCCGCAAGCAGCCCGATCCCCAGAGAGTGCGCCGCGAGGAGATCCCAATCGCGCGCTCCCCCCAGCTTTCGATCGAGCGCGACCGAGAAGAACGCGATCGTGGCCACCTGCACCAGCGCGAACTGGACACGCCGATCCGAGATGCGGCTCCGCAGCGCCCCTATGCGACCGAGCAGGATCACCACCGCGGCGGGCGAGGTGATGAGGAGGAGATTGAACAGATCCTTCCAGTGATACGCGGAAAGAAGGCCGTGGTCCCCGCCTAGCGGAATCCAGATCGACTGCGCATTGCGGCTCTCGACGAACTCCCTGCGAAACCAGGTCGCGTCGTATCCCGCCGCGAGATGCAGGACGACCGAGACCAGGAAGATCACCAGCGCGGGCACCGCCGCGTCCGCCCATCGTTTCCACGCCGGCCGAGCCGGAGCTTTCCACGCGAGATAGAGCAAGGCAGGGCCGCTGAACACCGCAGTGAGATGGAAGAAGAGCGCCGCCCCGAAAAGCGTGGAGGCGAGCCAGATTCCCACCACTCCTTCCAGCGTGAGGACGCCCGCGACGAGGAACGCGCTCACGAAGAGGAAGAGCCAGCTGTAGCTCTCGACGTATCCGTGGAAAAGCGCCACCGGGCCCGCCAAGAGGAAGAACCCCAGGACGAGCAGCCTCCGCCACCCTTCCCAGGGAAGCTTTCGCGTCAGCCACCAGAGCAGGAGCGTGCCGAGCGTGCCCGCGAGGACCGATCCCGCGCGGTAGATGGTGAATGACGAGATCTTCTCTGCGCCGTCGGGCTGCGCTTGATAGGTCGCGTAATGGAGCATGTAGTCCATGTTGTCGAAGGCGCGGAACTTCATCCCGCGCTCCACCAGCTCGCCTACGAGGTAGCCATCTCCCATGAAATAGGACTGCTCTCGGAAGAGGACGAAGAGGATGGCGGCGACGCCGGCCAGCAAGATCGCTCCGCTCCATCTCTCGAGGAGGCGCGGCAACTTCGCTTCGAGCGCGGTCGCGAGCCTGGCTTGAAACGAGGGCAACAACAGCAGGGCCGCGCACACCAGCCAGCTCACGTAGATGGGAGTGGAGAGATAGGCGAGATGGTTGAATCCCCAGAAGCGCGGTCCCGGTAGGAAGCGGCCGGCAGCCACGAAGAGGAGGAGCAAACCGAGCGCGATCTTGACGAAGGTCACTCCCCTCCTCCGTCCTGCGAGAAGATGTTCAAGCCTCCTCGTCGTCCGCGTCGCCCTGCCCGAACATGCTCTCGAGCTCGCCCCGCTTCGGCTTGAACGTCTTGAACTGCTCTTCGAGCTTGCTCACGCGCTCTTTGCGCCGGCGTTCCGCCTCGCCTCCTCGAAACATGCGGTCCATCTCCATCTTCTTCTCGCGGCTCTTCTCGCCGAACTCCGCGAGCTCTTGTTTGATCGCGGGTTCGTCGTCCCCGCGCGGGAGCTGTTCGAGGGGGCGCGGATCGACCACGTCGAGGTGCGTGGTGAACGGCCCCTTCAACGCGCGGACCACCTGCATCTCGGCGAGCTCGTGCACCAGGACGTGCACCTTCTCGACGCTCATTCCGAGGAGCGCGGACACTTCCTCGGGCGTCGGAGGTCGCCCCTCCTTGAAGACGAGAACCCGGATGGCGGCCACGACGAGATGCGCTTCTTGATAGTTGGGGCGAACTGCCATATGGACGATTCTACCGGCGCCCGGCGATCCAGGCACCCCCACTTCTACACACCCGGGAATGCGCCTTCACGCGCCGCGCCTCCCTACGTTGCCGCCGGCTCGCGCGATGTGGCCGGTTGCCGGAGCCGGGCAGCGCGCTGCTACACTCCATTTCCATGACCGTGCGCTTCCTCCAGATCTCCGACTGTCACGTCTGTGTGGATCCGTCGCGGGCGGAGCATGGAATCGATCCGAACGAGTCGCTCGCCCGGGTGGTGCGCTCGCTGCAGGCGCGTCTGCCCGTCGACTTCGTGGTGGTCACCGGGGATCTGATCGGCGACGACGAGCCGGCGTCGTACGACGTGCTGCGATCGCTCCTGGCTCCGCTCTCGTGTCCGATCCATCTTCTGGTGGGAAACCACGATCTCCGCGCCGGATTCTGGGGGAAGCTCGGACCACCCGGATCGGGGCGGCTGCGTCCCGCTTCACCGCGGCCCGGCTCCCGCGACCGTGCGCAATCCGCAACGTCGCTCGGCCTCAGCCAGTCTTCACCGTCATTCGCGAGTCCCGCGGCGGAGACCTCAGACCGATCCGGACTGGTTCCTGGCGACGTATCCGCCGAACCGTACTTCTACGAGTTCGAGGTGGGCGACTATCGATTCCTCGCGCTCGATTCGCAAATCCCCGGCGAAGTGCCCGGGAGGATCGACACTCGCCAGATGGACTGGATCGAAGAGCGCATTTCCGCGCGCCCCGACGCGCCCACCATCGTGTTCGTGCACCATCCTCCCATCGAAACCGGCATCGATTGGCTCGATGCGCACCGGATCTCGAACGGAGAGGAGCTGGTCGGACATTTGCGGAGAGGCAACGTGCAGCGGATTTTCTTCGGACACGTGCACATGCCGATGGCGCTGTCCACGGGATCGATCCTTTGCACGAGCGCCCCCTCTACCTGCTACGGATTCTCCGATGCGGTCACCGCGCCGCAAATGATCGGGCTCCGTCCCGGCTATCAAGTGATCGAAGCAGACGAGGACGGCGTCCGCAGCCACATCGAATGGGTGTGAGTAGTTCACGACGCCGACGTGACGTTGGTCGAGATCTCGCACCTCGCTACTTGGCGAGGTCGTGTCCCACTTGGATGAAGTAGAACGGCTTTCGATCCCGCTCCGCGGCCAGCCCGATGAAGATCGGTCCTACCGGACTTCGCTGCAACAATCCCCCCTCGATCCCTCGGTCGGGGGTGACGCGTTCCAGATCATCGAAGCTCATGGCGCGCGCTCCAGCGGTTCCGCGAGCCCACAGCACGACGTTGTAGGGAAAGCGCCAGCTCAATTCCAGACCGGCCGAGCCGAGAAACGGCGCATACAAATCCTTCTCGAACCGGCCCCAGCTGGAGCGGGTCACATCCAACCGGTTCCAGTTTCGAAACGGCAGCTCGGCATCGCTGACCCATGCACCGGAGAACCGAGGAGTGATCGACGCGGGACCGATGGGAAGACTCAAGGTCCCCTCTCCCAACCACGAGTGATGGCGTGAGCGCAGCTCTTCTTCCAGGAAGAATTCGTAGTCCGCGCGCAGGTAATAACCGCGCGAGGGAATCTCACGCTCGTCGCTTCCGTCGGCCATCGCGGTCACGAATCCGGTCCGATTGGTAGCGCTCCAGGAAGGGACCTCCGTGCTCCCGGAACCTTCGTCGCGCCAGGTGCGCGCGCCGAAGAAGAGCAGCGCCTGCCGGCCGACCAGGAGGCCCGTGCTGACCTCGAGCTTGACCTCCTGCCGATCGAGCTCTCCCCTCTCGTTGCGCCGGTAATCGTATTCGAGAACCGAAGCGACCACGTCGAGCGCCAGAGGCAAGCCGCGCACGTGGCTGGAGCGCATTCCTCCCTCCAGCCCGGAGATGAAGTTGCCGAGGTAGGTCCGCACATAGATCGACTCGCCCAGCCGGAGCAGATTGCGGCGCGAGATCTCCAGACTCATGTTCATGTTGCGGCTGTTGTCGTAGAGCGCATGCATCGAGACGTGCGTGAGATCGCGCTCCTGCACCTGCAAATTGATCACTACCTTGCCATCGTCGTTCAGCCGGAAGGCAGGCCAGACGGTATCGTAGAGATAGGTCGAGTAGAGGCGGCGCAATCCTCCTTCGATGCGATCGAGCGAGAACGGATCTCCCGGCGCGATCCGCAGCTCTTCCCGCGGCACCCAGCCGTAGGACATCCGGCGCCCGCTCAGCTCGACGCTCTCCACTAGCAGGGTGTCGAGATCGATCAGTCCGGCAGCGCGGACCGCGGTCTTCTGCGGCTCTCGCAGAGGTGGATCCGGGTCGAGTCCCAGGGCGCGCCGAATCTCGGGCAGGCGGTGGACGGTCGCTTCATATCCAGCCTGGACCAGCTCGTCTCTTTGATCGAAGTCGAAGGTGCGCGTGTCCTCGAGATCCGGCTCGATCCAGACGTCCCATCCCTGCACGCTGGACGAATCCACTCGCTGCGAAAGCAGATGGATCAAGCGCAGAGCGACTTCCGTCACATCGTTCGCGCTTCCCGCCTTGTCCCAGGGGAGGGTGCAGTTGACCGCGATGATTTTCTCCGCGCCCATCTCGTCGCGCGCCAGTTCGATCGGGAGATTGTTGCGGGTCCCCGCATCGATCAGGAGCTGGTTCTCCCCTTGGATGGGAGGAAAGCTGACCGGCACCGACATGCTCGAGCGGATCGCCTTGGCGAGGTCGCCGCTGCGAAGCACGACCGTCTCACCCGAGCGCAGATCGAGCGCGAGCGCGCGAAACGGGATCGGAAGGCGATCGAAATTTCCCTGAGCGGTGAGATTGGCGGCCGCGGTATGCGCGATCAGCATCCAGTTGACGTTGAAGTCGTTGAGGATCGCGCGCGGCAGGCGGTATTCCAGCCCCGCGAAATACAACCCGACGGTCGGATTCTGGACGCGCCGTTTCTGGAAGACGCTGAGGTTTGCATAGGAGGTGGGCGCGAGGAACAGGTCGGAACGCCGCGCGAGGACTTCCAGACTGTCGACGCCGATGCCGGAGCAGTAGAGCCCGCCGACCACCGCGCCCATGGACGTGCCGGCGATGCAATCGATCGGGATGCCCCCCTCCTCCAGGGCTCGGAGAACGCCGACGTGCGCGATTCCGCGCGCGCCTCCTCCGGAGAGCACGAGTCCGATGCGCGGCCGCGATCGTGGAGCCGCCTCGGCGGGCGGCATATCCGCCTGGACAAAGGAATCGTCGAGCGAAGTGATCGCCGGTTGTCTCGTCGGCGCATCCACGCTTACAGCGGCAGCGGGCGGCGCGCCGTACACCATGCAGCACGTCAACAGCCAAAGACCTGGATGTGAAAGCGCGCGCCGCAAGCTCACGCAATGCGCTCGGAAATCAATCGCACGACCTCGTCGACCTCTTCTTCGCTGGAATCCCAACCCAGACTGAACCGAACCGCTCCCATTCCATGCTCCGGCGCAACTCTCATGGCCGCCAGCACCCCGCTCAGCTCGATCTCCCCGCTGAGGCAGGCGGATCCGGTCGACGCCGCCACTCCCTCGAGCGCGGACAACACCTCCTGCCCGATCCTCCCGGTGAAATTGATCGACACGGTGTTGGGAAGCCGGTGCTCCGGATGCCCGTTGACGGTGACGCGACCCGGGAGCGCGGCTTGAACCCCTTCCTGAAGTCGGTCGCGCAAACGCCGGACTCGGTCATGCTCCGGATCCTCCAGCCGGCGCTGCGCGAGCTCCGCGGCCGCTCCCAGGCCGACTTGCAAGAGCACGTTCTCCGTGCCCGCGCGCATCCCGCGCTCGTGGCCCGCGCCGTGGAGCAATGGCTCCAGCTCCACTCCGTCGCGCACGTACAGAGCCCCGACTCCCTTGGGCGCTTGCATCTTGTGACCGGCCACGGAAAGCAGATCGCATGAGAGCGCGGTCACGTCGATCGGTACCTTCCCGACCGATTGCGCCGCGTCCGTGTGGAACAGCACTCCTCTTTCCCGGCATGCGTGCCCGATTTGCTCGATCGGCTGGATCGTCCCCACTTCGTTGTTGGAATGCATGATCGAGACGAGTACGGTCTCCGGAATGATCGCTTCGAAGACGCGATCGACGTCGACGCGTCCGTGACGATCGACCGGAACGATGGTAATGCGCGCCCCTGCGTGCCGTTCCAGGAACTCCAGCGGCTGGCGGATCGCAGGATGCTCCACGGCCGAGATCACGAAGTGCTTTGCGGAGCGTCGCCGATAGAAGGTTCCTTTGAGCGCGAAGTTGTTCGACTCCGTGCCGCCGCTCGTGAACACGATCTCACGCGGCTGGCAGTGCAAGAGCGCGGCGATCTGGGCACGCGCCCGCTCCACCGCCTCCCGCGCAGGCCGCCCGGCCCAGTGCGGGCTCGAGGGATTTCCGAATCCTTCGCGCAGGAACGGGGTCATCGCCTCGATCACGGAATTCGCGATCGGGGAGCTCGCGTTGTAGTCGAAGTAGATGCGTCGCACAGATCCTCGCGATACGGCCCCCATCCGCGGGGCGCGGTGAGCAAATCATCATCCGGGTGGTGCGGCCGGTTCCGATTCGATCTTGCCGCTCCGGGCCACGGCGGGCAAGCCGCAGGAGCGCAACACGATGCTCGGGTGCGTGGCAACTGCTGAAAAACCGGAACCTGGATCCGCGGCGGGGTATGAACAGCGTGTGGCTTTTCGGCGGAGCGGGGCAGAAAGCCCGCCCGCCCGCCGGAGTCGAACCACAAACGTGTTGAGCTGGGCACCAAGGGCTGTGAACGGGAAAGAGGGGAAGGTTCGCATCACGCCAGTCTTCCCGCTCATCCGCTCTCCCGGGTTCTCCGGCTCCGGTCTCAGACCGACCTCAGGTCGGCATTGATTGACCCTCCCAGCGGGTGAGGGCGGCGACTCATCCACCTACCGACCGGCCCTCCTGGATGAGATCACCGCCCTCCGCTGTTTGTTCGTGTACTCTCCTCCCGTAGCGTCCCCGGTTCCATTGCGAAGGCAGGAGCGTCGTGTCCGAGTCCGCGATCATTTCCCCTTTCGAGCTCGTATCGCCCGAGGTGCCGCGCCCGCGGCGTTTCCGCACGCGTGAAGTGCGGATCGGCAAGCTCACCGTAGGAGGCGGGCATCCCGTCCTGGTGCAGTCGATGACGATCGCGGATACCTGCGACACCGATGCGGTGGTCGCGGAGATCCGAACGCTCGTGGAGGTGGGCTGCCCGCTGGTGCGAGTGACCGCGCCTTCGATCAAGGATGCGGAGAATCTGCGCGAAATCCGGCGGCGCCTCGACGCGGCAGGCATCGACGTTCCTCTGGTCGCGGACATCCACTTCACTCCCAACGCGGCGCTGGTCGCGGCGGAGATCGTGGACAAGGTGCGGATCAATCCGGGCAACTACGCCGACCGGAAGAAATTCCAGGTCTTCGAGATCAGCGATCAGGAGTATCGCGCCGAGCTCGAGCGGATTCGGGACCGGTTCCTTCCGCTGGTGCGCAAGCTGAAGGAGCACGGCACCGCCCTGCGGATCGGGACGAACCACGGATCGCTCTCCGATCGAATCATGAACCGGTACGGTGACACTCCCGAGGGGATGGTGGAGTCGGCGCTGGAGTTCGTGCGCATCTGCCGCGAGGAAGCGTTCCACGACATCGTCCTCTCGATGAAGTCGTCGATCCCGAGCGTGATGATCGCCGCCTATCGCCTGCTCGTGCATCGCATGAGCGAAGAAGGCATGGACTATCCGCTCCACGTGGGCGTCACCGAAGCGGGCAATGGACTGGAAGGGCGGATCAAGAGCGCGGTCGGGATCGGTTCGCTGCTCGCGTCCGGCTTGGGCGACACGATCCGTGTCTCTCTCACCGAAGATTCCGAGCACGAAATCCCGGCCTGCGAAGAGATTTTGCGCGCGATCGAGCAGGAGGTTCAATCGATCGGGAAGTACGACCAGGCGGTTCACGCGAATGTCTCGATCGAGCAGGCGCGTTCAACGAGCACCTCGAACGAACCGGGCGTTCAAGGCGTTCAAGCGGATCGCGCTGATGCTCTCTCTAGCGGGCGGACTTCCCCGATCGAGCCGGTGGTTCACTCCTCGCAAGTGACAGATGTCTGGCGGACCTTGGGTCACTCCGCTGTGGTCACGCGGCGGCGCACCGCTTCCTGGTCGCTGCGCGGACTCGGAGTGGGAGACAAGCATCCGGTTCGGGCGGAGCTTCGTCTGCTTCTCTCCGCCGGCTCAACACTCGACTCGCGCGCGCGACATGAACTCGCCCGGATCGGCCGCCCGCGCGGGCCGGAGCTGGTCTC
>CAMPIC010000045.1 GCA_946886185.1 uncultured bacterium | reverse complement strand
AAGTGGCACCTCGCGCACACGACCTGGTTTTTTGAAGAGCTCGTCCTCGTGCCCTATCTGAAGCATTATAAACATTTCCATCCACGGTTTTCCTACCTCTTCAATAGTTACTATGAAGGCGCCGGCGTCCACATGCTGCAAGCCGACCGCGGCCGGTTGTCGCGGCCAACTGTAAATGACGTCCATGAATACCGGGCGCACGTCGACCAGCACATGATACGGCTTTTCAGCGCGCTTCCTCCGGGCGCGAGAAAACGCAGCAGGAGAAGCACGGGCGCGGTGAAGAGCGCGCTCAGATGCAGGAAGAGCCCCGCTCCGAACATCGTGGAGGCGAGCCAGAGAGGAGCGCGACCCTCCAGCGCCAAAATCGCCGCGAGCAGGAAGGCGGTCAGGGCCGCATAGAGAAAGCCATAGCTCTCCACATAACCGAAGTAGAGGACGACCGGCGGAGTCGCGAACAAGAGCAGATAGAGAAGCGTTCTTTGCCAGAGCTCCCACGGAAGTCGTCGGACCAGGATCAAGTGCGTCGCGGCCGCGATCGCCCCCGCCAGTGCGGATCCGTAGCGATACAGCTGATCCGCGCGCTCGCGGCCAGCCAGGTCCCATCCCCGAGAAAGTGGGAGCTGCGCCCGAAGGCGAGCGCGAGCCCGGCGGCGATCCCGGCGGCAGCGAACGGGGCCGAGCGGGATACGAGCAACCAGCGCGCAGTCCGGCCGTCCAGGAGGCGGCTCAGCGCGCTCGCGGTCCGCGGCCAGAGCGCCAGAGCGCATCCGGCGAGCCAGATCGCGAACATCCAGGAAGGGAGATAGGCAAACTGGTTGAATCCCCACGCCCAGGGGCCCGGAACGAAGCGTCCGAGCGTGATCGCCCCGGCGAGGATGATGAGTCCGATGTGCACTCCCCTGGACACGCCGTCGGATTGTACCTGCATCTCTCCCGATCGGGTATTGTCTCCCCTCGTTGGAAGGTCCGCGCATCGAAACGCGCGTCGGCAAGGCGCGCCACGAATCGAGGGAGGTCGGGATGAACGTTGAGCCGAGAATGCAGGACTTGCGAGCGAGGGTGCTCGCGCGAGGAACCTCCGGACGACCGAGGCGCGCATGGTATCGGCCGAGCGATTTGCGCCGCATCCTTCTCCTCGGCGCAGTGGTTTCCGTTGCGGCCTGCGGCGGAGACAAGACGGACGCCACGGAACAGGGGACCGCACAGCAGTCGCAAACGCAAGCCGGCGCAACAGGGGTGCAGTGGACCACCCTGACGTTCGAGGAAGCGCTCCAGGCGGCCGCCAAGGACAACAAGATGCTGGTGGTGGACGTATGGTCCGCCTCCTGCCATCAGTGTGGAGTGATGGACGAAGAGGTCTGGAACACTCCCGACGGCGTGCGCCTGGTCGGAGATGCGATCGCGATCAAGATTCCTTCAGACGCGCCGGAGAGCTATTCCTTCCGCCATCGCTATCCGATCACCGGACTGCCCGCGGTGCTCCTCCTCGATTCGGATGGATCGGAGATCAATCGGGTCGTGGGTTACCAAAGCAAAGCGACCTGGATGGTCGAGGCTTCGGAATTGATGACCGGCGTCGATCCGATTCCCGAGATGGAAGCGCGCGTCCAGGCCAATCCTGACGATCTCGCGCTCCGCGTCGCGTTGATGGAGAAGTATCTCGAGCGAGCGCGCGAGGAGGATGCCCGGATCCTGATGGAGTCGGTGCTGGAGAAGGACCCAGATTCCGCCCAGGGTCATGCGGAGAAAGCCGTGCGCGCAATGGCTCGCTACTACGCGTTCTTCCGCATGGACGCGGCCGGGGCGGCCGAATACTGGCGGACTTTCGTGGAGCGGTTCCCCGGAGCCTCCGGATTGGGCGCGGCGCTGAAGTCCACGCTCGATCAGGCCAATGCGACCGGTCAGACGGCTGGCTGGATCGAGTGGGTCTGCGGGCTCGCGGAACAGCGGGAGAACGATGGCGCCTACAACTCGGCGATCGCGATGTTCGCCTATCGGAGCGGTCTCAAGGGGGAGTGCCTTGCGAAGGCTGCTGAACGCGCTGCCCGGGCCGGAGGTGGGGCTGCTGGTATCGATACGGTGGCGGTTCACTTGAGAAGCTAGCTTCGCGATGCGCCTTCTTGGCGCGCCGCCGCGCCGGCAGCGAATCCTCGATGCGCATCGTGAGCGTCTCGAGCTGACGATGAGATCCGAATCCCTCGCGGAGGAGCTCGAAATTCCGGGAGGTCTTGGCAGGCCGCGTCGCAAGCGCTTCGCAGATCGACTCGCTGAACTGCTCCAGAGGAACGGTGCGCAAGTTCTCGATGCCGTCGGCCGGGATGCCCTCCATCGCTTTCTCGGTAGCGACCAGAAATCGACCCGTGGCCAGAGCCTCGATCACTTTGATTTTGATCCCGCCGCCGATCTGGATCGGCGCAACCACCACGGTCGCGCGGCGGTACTGCAGCTCCAGATTTTCCACGAAGTCGAGCCGCTCCACGTTGGGATGCCGGATTTCCTCCGGCAGATCCTTCCCGACGAAGCGGAAGATCGTTTGCGGTTGGCGAGCGAGCACCTGCGGAAGCACGGTGCGATAGAGATGAAGCGCGCCGGCCCGGTTGCCCGCGTTGCGATAGTTTCCGACCAGCAAGACCACCGGGCGCTCCTGAGGTACCTCCTCGTATCCGGGATGGAAGATCCGTTCGTCGAACGCGCAGGGAATGATCGCGAGCCGGCTCGGCGGGACCCAGCGGGAGAAGGTTCGGGCGTCGTTGCCCGAGATCGCGATCGTGAGCATCGCGTGCCGCGCCGCAATCCTCTCCGCGAAGTACAGATACGGCACGAACGGGTAGCGCGCGGCGTTGGTCCGGGCGAAATCCCAGTACCGCAGGAACTCGACGTTGTGGGTGTTATAGACGTACGGAATGCGGAACCGGCGATGGAGGAGATAGGCGTAGAGGCCGGACTTCTCGAAATCGGCGAAGATGAAATCGATGCGGCGCCGCTGGATCTCCTCCGCGGCAGCTCGATAAAGGGAGGGACTGAACGCAAAGTATCCTGCGCGAGAGTGGCTCACCGCGCGCACGCCGGCGAGCGAGCCCATGAGGTCATGATCGATCCCGGCGCGATGCTTCTCCGTGAGATGGACCAGATGTGTCTCGAAGGTCCTGGAGAAGGCCCGCAGGAACAGGTGCCCGCGGGTTGCCGTTCCCGTCGTGGAACCGGTGGGGTCGAACGTTGCCAGGTAGAGACAACGAGTCATCGGGGCAGCTCACGCATGATGTCGTCTCCTCCACCGACTGCTTCCCCTGCCGTCCGGCAGTGTGAAGTCGAGTCTGGGTCGGCTGCCCTTACCGATCCGTCGGTGGCTGCTCGCGGCGGCGAGCGTCGAGTAAAGTATGCGGGCTCGGCTCATGAGGGATCCAGCATTACTGCTCGAAAGTGTGGCATTCGGCGACAATGCCCGCCGGTATCTCGGGAAAGGCAGCTGTTCGGGCCGCTCATTGCGTCACCCGCCGGGGCCGAGGCGAACAGATGGACGGAGGAGGGGATGACCGATCACAACGACTCCAGGGGAATCCCCCGAGGAGTCGCGCACCCGAGATGAGCGACGAGCGAAAAGGGCTTGGCCGCTCGGTGTTCACCAACACCGCGTTCGCCCTTCTCGATCGAATCGCGGTGAAAGTGGAGACGGTCGCGGCGTTCATTCTCCTGGTCCGCCTCCTGGACGCGACCGATGTCGCGGCGATCGGAGTCGCCTCCGGTTACCTCGTGGTCATGGCGATGCTCGACGTCGGCCCGATCCGTGTCCTGTTACGAGACTACCCGTCGCTGGCGCGCGATCGCGCGACCCGGGACGAGCATCTGACCGCGCTCTTCTCGTTCTGGATCGTGCAGGCGGCGGCCATGCTCCTGGCCTGCTTCCTCCTCGAACGGCTGGTGCTCTCGCGCCTGCAGCTGCCCGGCCTCGGCTTTCTTTTCTTCGCCCTGACCGTCGACTTCATGGCGATCTCGTTTCAAGACTGGCTCAAGCTCGTCTTCTATACCGACTTTCAACAGACCCTCGCCACCAAGATCAGCATCCTCTTCAGCGCCGCGCGGCTGCTTTCGTACGGCATCCTCCTGTTTTCCACCTCCCTCGAAACCTACTCCTGGATCGTGATCGTGACCGCCGTCGTCGCGACAGCGATCTGGTGGCAGATCTTTCGCCGCCGGTTCGCATATCGCTTCGTCTGGCATCGCCGCAGCCTTTCGATCCTGCTTGGGAGCCTCCGCAGCTACGGCATCTGGGACCATCTGAATCGGACGGTGAAAGATATCGTCTTCACGGTCGACACGGTGATCCTGAGCTGGTTCGCCGCTGTGGTGCCGATCAGCGACTACGCAGTGGCGCTGCGTTTCTCCAATCTCTTCCTCATGATTCCGGTCCAGCTCCATCTCGGATTGCAGGTCGCGCTCTCCAACTACCAGCAAAGAATCGATCGGGATGCAGCGATCAACGCGTTCCTCAAGGTGGCGGCCGTCGTGAGCCTGCTTCAGCTCATCGGGATCCTTCTCTTCGGCGATGCGCTCATCCGCATTCTCTTCGGCGCCGGCGGTGGCCCGAACGTGACGCGCTACGCCAAGATCATCTCCATCGGAATCGCGTTCATGAACGTCGGCCTGCCGCTGATCAGCGTGATCAACAACTTCGGCAATTTGCGGCGCGCCTTCTTCCGCCTGTTCCTGCCGGTGCTGATCGCTGCCCTGGCGCTCTACACGGCCGGCGCCGCCTCCGGAAGCGCGTTGGGACTGGCCTGGTCGAACGTCGCGGTCTACGCCATCTTCTCAGCCGGACTGGGTTGGTACGTCGCGCGCAACCATCCCTTCGCCATCGAATGGAATCCACTGACCGCGCGCGAGCGGAGCTTGATTCGCCGCATCGTGAGGATTCGAGGCAATTCTCTTGGGTGACGATCGGGCGCGGCTGGTCGCATTTCTCGGCGCCGTGATCGCGGCCGGAGCGATCCTCCGGCTCATTCCCTGCTTCGGCGACTTCTGGCTCGACGAGATCTGGAGCTACTACTACGCCCGCGAGCTGACCTCCCCGATCGAGGTGTTCACGAACGTTCACCATTCCAACAACCACCATCTGCCGATGCTTTGGCTCTATGCGCTCGGAGATGTTCCGTATTGGGTCTACCGGATCCCTTCCTTGCTTGCCGGGATCGGGTCGGTGGCGCTGGCGGCATATCTGGGCTGGAGACGCGGTCGCGTGGAGGCGGTTTTCGTCACCGTCCTCTTCGGATTCTCCTTTCTGCTCGTCGCGTACTCCTCGGAGGCGCGCGGATATGCCTGCGCGCTTTTCTTCGCGCTCCTCTCCTGGGTCGCGCTGGATCTCTATCTGGCACGAGGCGGATGGCGACACGGAGTCTGGTTCGTGACGGCGGTGGTGCTCGGGTACCTCTCGCAGCTCGTCTTCCTGCTCTTCTACGCGTCTTTGATGATCTGGGGAATCGCGCGCGTCTTCGGACGTAGGCGGGCGATGCCGGACCCGGGCGGCGCCCGACTCGACTCTCTGCTCGCGTGGCAGGCGATTCCGATCGCCGCCTTCCTCGCGCTCTATTGGGTCGATCTGCGGCACATGGAAGTCGGGAGCGGAGAGTCGCTCGCCTGGACGGTAGTGGCGGGTCAAACGATCGGTCACCTGTTCGGAACGCCGGCCGCGCTGGGAGGGCTGCAGGCAGGGTGCGCGCTGCTGCTGCTCACTCTCGGAATCCGGCTCCTCGCGCGTCGCGGCGATGATTCGTGGATCCTCGTGCTGGCAGGAACGATTGCGCCGGTCCTGGTGATCGCGCTCGCGCGTCCGGATGTGGTCGCGCCCCGGTACTTCATCCTCGCCGGCGCACTGCTGCTCTGGATCGCCGGGCTGCTGCTCGCCAGCCTCTACCGCCGCGGCGGGATCGCCCGCGCCGCGAGCTTGGGAGCGATGGCGCTGTTCCTCGCCGGCCATGGATCCTATCTGGCGGGGTTCTTGGAACATGGGCGTGGCGGATATCACGAGGCGATGCGGTACATGGCCGCGCACACCCGCGGGCCACAACTCGTCGTGGGACTCGACCATGAGTTCCGCACGGGAATCGTCCTGCGTTTCTATGCGCGATCAGTTCCGGAGAAGGAGATCCTCGTGGCGACCGACGAGAGCTGGCCGACGGAAGGGCCGGAATGGTTCGTGGCGCACCGCCCTGAAAACCCGGATCACGTCGCTGCCCAGGTCGCCGATCGCTTCGGCAACGCCTATCGACTCGAGGCGGCGTATCCGTTCGCCGGCCTCTCCGGCTTTCATTGGGCGCTCTATCGCAGTCTACGCGACGTGCCCGAATCGCAGATCGAGTAGAGTCCTCACAGGTTGGCTCAGCCGATCGACCGCTCCGACACACCTGCGATTTGCGTACGGCGATTCAGATAGCTGTACAAGACCGGCAGGATGAACAAGGTCAGCACAGTGGCCGAGATCACGCCGCCGATCACCACCGTGGCGAGCGGGCGTTGCACTTCCGCTCCGATTCCCGTGTTGAGCGCCATCGGAACGAAGCCGAGGCTCGCGACCAGACCGGTCATGAGCACGGGGCGGAGCCTCCGCTCGGCCGCTTCCACCAGCGCCGCGCGCGGTTCCCAGCCCTCCGCAACGAGCTGGCGCACGGTCGATACCAGCACCATGTCTCCGAGCACGGCCACGCCGGAAAGAGCCACGAATCCGATCGCCGCCGAGATGCTGAAGGGCAGATCGCGGAGCGTGAGCGCGATGACTCCTCCCAGAGCGGCGAACGGCACTCCCGCGAAGATCCGCAAGGCGTCGGTGAGCCGGCGGTAGGTCAGATAGAGCAGCGCGAAGATCAGCGAGAGCGCGATCGGCACCACCACCCAGAGCCGCGCCTGCGCTCTCTGCAAGTTTTCGAACTGGCCGCCCAGGCGGATGAAGTAGCCGGGAGGAAGCGCCACCTGCGCGAGACTGTCCTTCAGCTCCTCGACGAACCCTCCCACGTCGCGTCCACGGACGTTGCTCTGGATGACGACGCGGCGCTTTCCCCACTCTCTCTGAATGGCCGCGGCGCCGCGCTCGACCTCGAGCGACGCGAGCTGTTCGAGAGGAATGCGGTCGCCCGAAGCAGAGCCGATCAATAGCCCGCCCACCGCCGTCGGATCGTGCAGGGAGCGATCCTTCAAGGACACCGCGATCGGGAAGCGGCGCTCACCTTCCTGGAGCATGCCGACCTCGCGCGGACCAAGCGCCGCGACGGTGCCCAGAACGGTGCTCGCGGAAATGCCGTGACGCCCGATCGCCTCCCGATCCACTTCGATCCGCAGCACCGGCTGCCCGGTGAGCTGTTCCTGCACCACGTCCGCGGCCCCCGGAATCGCTGTGATCACCGCCTCGATTTCCCGCGCCTTCTCCGCGAGGACCTCGAAATCGTCGCCGAACAGCTTCACTCCCACGTCGGTGCGCACGCCCGCGACCTTCTCGTTGATTCGCATCTCGATCGGCTGGGTGAAGACGACGCGCATGCCCGGCATCCCGGCCAGGCTCAGCTCCATCCGCTCGACCAGCTCGTCCTGCGTCCGCGCGCGTTTCCATTGGTCTCGCGGTCGGAGGGTGATGAAGACGTCGGAGAGCTCGAGCCCCATCGGATCGGTCGCCACCTCGGCCGCGCCGGTGCGCGTCCAGATCCGATCGATCTCGTCGGGAAAATCTTCGAGGAGAAGGCGCTCGATCTGGGTGCCGTAGCGCACCGACTCATCCAGCGAGACGCCCGCGAGCCGGATGGTGTTGATGACGATGGATCCTTCCCGCAACCGCGGGACGAACTCCGACCCGAGCCTCGCGGCCAGGAAGCCGCCCGCGAGGAGGAGCGCAACGGCGCATCCCAACACGACCTTCGGGTGGCCCAACACCGTTCGAAGCGCGGGACGATACGCGCGCATCACGCCACGCAGGAAACCGCCTCCCCGATGCGATCCATTTCGCGGCAGAACCGTCGCGCAGAGCGCAGGGACCAGAGTGAGCGAGAGGATCATCGATCCGGCGAGGGCAAAGATCACCGTCCATGCCATGGGCCGGAACAACTTCCCTTCCACGCCCTCGAGCGTGAGGATCGGCAGATAGACCATCATGATGATGAGCTCACCGAAGAGGGTCGGCCGGCGCACCTCCAGCGCGGCCAGGCGCACGATCTCCGCGCGCGAGCGCTCCCCGCGATCTTCCGCGAGCCGGCGCATCGAGTTCTCCACCATGATGACGGAGCTGTCGACGATGAGACCGAAGTCGATCGCTCCCAGACTCATCAAGGTGCCGGCGATCCCCGCCTGGACCATGAAGTTGAACGCGAAGAGCATGGAGAGCGGGATCGCGGCCGCCACGATCAGTCCCGCCCGCAGATTGCCGAGGAAGAGGAAGAGCACCGCGACCACGAGCAGCGCGCCCTCGAAGAGATTGGTGCGCACGGTGTGGAGGACGCGGTCCACCAGCTCGGTGCGGTCGTACACCACCTCCACTTCGATCCCGGGTGGAAGCGTTCGTTCCACTTCCGCGAGCTGCAGGCGAAGCCGGCGCGCGACTTCGTGGCTGTTCTCCCCCATCAGCATGAAGCCGAGCCCGAGCACGACCTCGCCGCCTCCGTCCGCCGTCACCGCGCCTCGGCGGATGCGCGTTCCATTGGCGACGCGGGCCACGTCGCGCACGTAAGTAGGCACGCCCTCTCGGGTCGCGACCACGATCGACTCGATCTCCTCGGGAGCGGTCACGATCCCGATTCCTTGCACCAGGGTCGATTGACCGGCGCGATCGAGCGCGCCGCCGCCCACGTTCAGATTGTCCTGCTCGATCGCACTCACCAGCTGCTCGAGCGTGAGATCGTGCTTGGCGAGATCGATCGGATCGACCAGCACCTGGATCAACCGCTCTTCTCCACCCCAGCTGTTCACTTCCGCCACTCCGGGAACGGAACGGAGCTGCGGCTCGATGATCCAGTCCTGCGCGGTGCGCAGCTCGCTGGTGGTCGCATCCGCTCCCGTCACCAGATAGTGGAAGATCTCTCCCAGACCGGTGGCGATGGGGCCGAGGGTGGGACGCTCGATCCCCGCGGGAAGCTCGGCCGACTGCAAGCGTTCTCCCACCATCTGCCGCGCGAAGTAGACGTCGACCTCATCCTCGAAGATCGCGGTCACCTGCGAGAATCCGAAGCGCGAGAGAGAGCGGACCTCCGACAGCCCGGGAAGACCGGAGATCGCCTGTTCGACTGGAAAGGTGATCTGCCGTTCGATCTCGAGCGGAGAGAGCGCCGGCGCGACGCTGTTGATCTGCACCTGCACCGGAGTCGTATCGGGGAAGGCGTCGAGCGGAAGATGGAGGAACGAGACGACTCCGGCGACGATCAACAGAAGACTGGCCCAGATCACCAGGATCCGATTGCGGATCGACCAGCTGAGAATCGCGCTCAGCATGCGCTACTTCGGCGCACCCGGATCGCAGCACCCGGCGCCGATGCTTCCCTTCAGCGTTTCGGTCATGAGAAGGAAGCTGCCAGTGGTGACCACGCGATCTCCCGCTCGCAGTCCCGAGGTCACGACCCAATCTCCTTCGGAAGGAATGGCGCGGACGCGGCGCGTCACATACTCGGTGTCCGAGTTGTGGACGAAGGCGAGCATCACCCCTTCCGCTTCCTGGATCGCTTCATGCGGAACCACGACTCCGCTCACGCCGGAATCGGCGAAGATGCGCGCTCGGGCATACGTGTTGGCGCGCAGGAGGCCGAGCCGATTGTCGAGCGGCGCGCGCGCCCGCACCGTGCGCGTATGGGGATCGATCACAGGCGAGAGATAGTCGATGCTTCCCACCACCACCGAATCGAGGCCGCCGACTTCGAGCTCGACGCGCTGCCCCACGCGCACGCGCATTGCCTGGCTCTCCGGCACGTCGATCTGAGCCCAGAGCGCCGAGCCATCGACGATCTCGAACACCGGTTCCTCCGGTCCGACGAGAGTGCCCACGCTGTGACGCCGCTCGGTCACGATTCCCGAAACCGGCGCGCGAAGGAGGAACGTTCCCCCTTCCCCTTCGAGCGCACCGAGCAGGAGCAGCCCGGACCGAGCCGCCTCCACGCGGGCCTGGGACTCGGTCAGATCGCGCTCCGCCTCCTGCATCGTCTTGAGCGCGGAGATCCCTCGATCGCGCAGCTCGCGTTCGCGCGCGAGGGCGCTTTTCGCCACGTCCTCGTCCGCGCGCGCAGAGAGCAGATCTGCCCGCAAGCGCGACACCTCTCCGCTCTCCAGGACGGCGAGAGGATCGCCCGCCCGCACCCGTTCGCCCAGATCGACGAGGAAGTCATGGATCAGCGCCTCCGCCCGCGCGCTCACCACGGCGCTGCGGGCGTTGTCGAGCACGAGCGTGGCGGTGGCGAGCACTTCGATTCCGCGCGCGCTCGGCTGCGCCAGCGCCGTCTCCAGACCGACCCGCTCCGCGATGCGCGGCGATTCGAGCCGGATCGGAAGACCGTCGGCCGGCGCATCGTCGCGAGCAACCTCCACCGCCGGCCGCCCACCGCGCTCCGGATGGCAGATCGGGCAGAACGATTCGGGCGCTCCATGTTCTGCGCACCAATCGCCCTTGGCTTGAAACACCGCGATCAACTTCGGATTGCAGCCGGTGCACACCGCCTTCAGGAGCCGGTGTTCCGGGCACACATCGGAGGTGATTGCCTGTGCCGCGGCGACGGTTCCCGAAGCAGTGCTCACCCGCGAGGCACTTGCCGAAGCAGTGCTCACCGGCGCCCCGTTCGACGAGCCCCGCGAAGGATCAACGCTCGGTCCAGAGCAACCGAGAGATCCGGCCAGCAGCACCATGAGCGCCCACATTCCAGATCGCTGCTTCCGGCGGCGGTCGAGAGTGCCGTGTGGCGCCTCGATCATGTTTTGGCCGGACGGGTGATCAGGAGAGCCGGATTGCTGGT
>CAMPIC010000044.1 GCA_946886185.1 uncultured bacterium | reverse complement strand
CATAAGGCGGCGCATCGCCAACATGCTGGCCGATGTCCGCGCGGCGGAGCCCATGCCCGGGAATGCGGACGAACTGGAGAACCGCGCCTATCTCCTGCGGCAGATGGCCCGCTTCCTGCCCGAGGACGTCCTGCTCATCATCCACGGAGCCGACGAGCAAGGGAAAGCGTTGGTCGCCGGGGACGTGGACATCATCGCGTTCACCGGTTCCCGCGAGACGGGGAAGAAGATCCTCGGGTCGGCATCCTCCGGACTCAAACGCGTCATCTTGGAGCTGGGAGGGAAGGACCCTCTCATCGTGCTGCACGATGCCGACCTCGACCAGGCGGCAAAGTTCGCCGCGTTGAACAGCTTTCGCAACGCGGGACAAGTCTGCGTGAGCACCGAGCGGATCTATGTCGACGAGCGGATCGCGTCCGATTTCGAGGAGGCACTTCTCCGGCATGCCGCGCAGTTGCCCGTCGGTCCCGGGGAGAAGGAAGAGACGCGCATCGGTCCGATGGTGAACTCCAGGCAGCGCGATCACGTGCTGGCGCAGGTGGAGGCGGCGCTTCGCGGAGGAGCTCGCGTGGTCGGTCCCGCTCCTCGCGCGGAGGGGAACTTCGTCCATCCGGTGGTGCTCGCGGACGTGAACCACGCCATGGACGTGATGCGGGAAGAGACCTTCGGCCCGGTTGCCTGCGTAATGCGATTCCGCAACGAAAGCGAAGCCGTCTCGTTGGCGAACGATTCCCCGTTCGGACTGGGCGCCGTCGTGTTCGGAAGCGAGGCGCGGGCCGCGGAAGTGGCGAGGGAGCTCGACGCGGGAATGATCGGGATCAACAAGGGATGCGGCGGAGCGTCCGGATCTCCCTGGGTGGGAGCGAAGCAGAGCGGCTACGGATTCCACAGCTCGCGCGAAGGCCACCGCCAGTTCACGCAGGTCCGTGTGATCAGCCGGCCGAAATAGCGACTCGCTCGACGAAGGCGGCGAT
Source organism: uncultured bacterium (assembly GCA_946886185.1). The sequence goes on along the minus strand of CAMPIC010000044.1, from coordinate 10,132 downwards.
GGCGTCGAGCGACTCCTCCATGACCTCTTCGTCCGTGCGGCCCAGCTTCTTCGGCACGTGAAAGGAGTGGTCCGCGCCGTCCAGCTCGTGGAGGGTAACGGAGCGACCGAGCTTCTTGCAGATCGGGCGTAGGAGCGTCAGATCGGCGAGCGCGTCTCGCGTTCCCTGCAGGAACAGCATCGGGATCTTGATCCCTTTCAGATGCTCGGCGCGCTGGTCGTCCGGCTTTCCCGCGGCGTGCAGCGGGAATCCTAGGAAGATCAGTCCTGTGACTCCATCCAACGCCTCCTGGGACTGTGCCGTGGAAGTCATCCGCCCTCCGAACGACTTTCCTCCCGCATAGAGCGGAACTCCCGGTAGCTCTCGGGCCGCAGTCGCCACCGCTGCTCGAACCGTCGCGACCGCAATCGCCGGAGGATCGACTCTCTTGCCTCCCGCTTCCATGTAGGGAAACTGGTAGCGCAGCGTGGCGATGCCTCGCTGTTCGAGTCCGCGCGCCACCGATTCCAGGAAGACGTGCTTCATCCCGGTACCCGCTCCGTGTGCCAGAACGTACACCGCTCTTGGCTGCGACGGGCGGGTGAGAAGAGCGGATACCTCGCCGCTACTCTTGCTGGCGACGAATCGGAGCGACTTGGGTGCGTTCATGCGCGCGCGATCCTCCTGTGGCGGGGTGATCCATTTGGAACTGCTCCATCATGCCGGGTTCCATCCAATCGACCGAGGTTCGTTCAAGGTACGCCGGTTCGCGTGAGACGGAAAAGACCGTACGAACCCGGCACGTCGATCCGCTCGACGCGAAACTCCGGATAGCGGGTCCGCAGCACGCGCTCGATCAAGCCACTGAAGCCGGTGAGGACATAAATGCAATCGGCAGGGTCGTACGCGGAGACATACAGCAGGAGCGGAGTGAGTCGATCCCCTTTCTCGAACGGCTCCTCGATCGTCATGGGCCATTGCAGAAAGGTTCGTTCCCCGCTCCGACCCTGGGAAAGCTGATAGACCCCGCCGTGAGTGGTGGTAGCGGTGCGATCCTCCACGAACTGTGCGAGCGCATAGGAAGGGATGTCGAACTTCTGGAGATAGAACGTCCACGCCACGCGATCGAGCTCATTGGCCATGAGGACGAGCCCGGGCTTCTCGCTCAGCTCCGCGGCAAGCGCGCGCGCCGCTTCGAGGGGACGGAAGCCCGGAGCCTGATAGAAATTGGCGTAGATGTTCTGCTCGCGCCGATTCTCGACGAGCGCCTCCTCGAGACGCTCTTGCAGCCGAGCGTGCATGACCGCGAGCGTACCGGCACAGTAGAGCGCGACCCCGAGCGGCATCCAGGACGTGAGCCTGCTCGCGGCTCCACCAGAAACCCTGCCCTGGACCTCCTCGATCGCCCCGGCGCAAAGTAGCGCGTACACCGGCGCGAGTAGGATGAAGGTGCGCTGGAACGGGACATCGTTGCGAAGGAACGAAAGCAGGAAGGGAACGAAGGCGAGCGCGAGCAGCGTCGCGATCGTGGAAAGGCTCGTGTTCCGGAACCGATCCCTGTCGTTGGAATGGTGATCCGCGAGATTGCGGCCAAGTGGGCGACCTGCGGTTTGGTCGGCGGCATGCGAACGACCACGCGCGAGTCGAATTCGGTGCGTCAGCGCCCAATACAGTCCCGGGAGAATCAGGAGCAGAAGCAAGTAGCGTCCGCTCAGAAAGTGATGCAGAACTTCCGGAAGCCGGTTCGCGAGCACGAACCAACGGTTGGCGGGAGTGTCGGTGACGAACCGGTTGTGCAGCACCTGGTCGAGCACCGGCAGGTAGGCGAGGAATGCCGCCAGCCCTCCCACCGCGAGAGCGGACAGCAGCCCGAAGTCGCGATGACGCATGATCGCCCGGAGCGAGACTGGCGGGGCCCCTCCGTTCGAAGCATCCGCCTTCCGCCCGCCCTTGCTCGCGGATTCCGCGGCATCGAGTGGCCCCGCGCCGAGAACTTCCCCTGAGCCCATCCGGATTTCCGCCCAGAGTCGGACGAGAACGACCGCCGACAGTGCTATCACGAAGTACACGTTGGAAGGCACCGTATAAAGCAGCGCGAAGGTAAAGATCGCGGTAAGAAGAACGGCGGTAAGCGAACGGCCCCCACTCCGCGGAAGAGCGCACCAGCAGAGCAGCCCGGCCACGAAGAGCATGCTCAGCGCGTACCCGCGCAGCTGCATGACGAAGTTCAGAAACGGCAAGCTCGTAACGGCGAGGAGAACCGCGAGCGCCGCGCCGCTGGAGCTCATGCGATTTCGCGCCGCCCGGAACAAGAAGAAGAGCGTTCCCGCCGACAGGACCCATTGGATCCAGCGCAGGACCTCGACCTGGTCCATGATGCGATAGATGTCGCGCACGCCCCACGATCGAGTGACCGCGTTGTTTACCAAGTTGAAGAAGATGTGGTTGTTGGGATACGGGTACTTCGTGACCGTGGTGCCGAAGTCGACGAGCGCGTACTCCGTCAGAGAGTCGAGCTCGTCCCACCAGAGATCGAAGTCCGCGTAGTGCGCTCCCCACAGGAGATAGATCGCTGCGGAGAGTCCCAGGATCAGGAAGGTCGAGATGCGGGTGGACATTGCCGGCAGTGTTCTGCTCCTGCCTCCGTGACGTTCCTCGGCGCGGAGCTCAGCGGCCGTTGCGCAGCCGGTGCGCGAGCAGCATCGCCATCTCGATCGCCTGCTCGGAGTTGAGCCGGGGATCGACCCGGCTCCGGTAATCGCGGGTCAAGTCGGCTTCGGTCAGTCCGCGGGCTCCGCCGATGCATTCGGTGACGTCCTCGCCGGTGAGCTCGAAATGGACTCCGCCCAAAACGGAGCCCATCCGCCCGTGAATCTCGAAGGAGCGCTCCAGCTCGCGAAGGATCTTGTCGAAGTTACGCGTCTTGATTCCGCCCGACGTGGTTTCGGTATTGCCGTGCATCGGGTCGCACGTCCACAAAACGGTCTTGCCGGTGCTACGGACGACGTCGATGAACTCGGGCAGCCGCGTGTCCACTGCATCGGCGCCCAGCCGGCAGATGAGCGTCATGCGTCCCGGCTCGTCATCGGGATGGAGCGCCTCGAGGAGCCCGATGAGCCATTCCGAGGTCATCGACGGGCCGATCTTCACCGCCACCGGATTGCGGATCCCTCGAAAATACTCGACATGCGCCCCATCGATCGCCGCGGTGCGCATTCCGATCCAGGGGTAGTGCGTGGACAGGTTGTACCAGCCCTCGCGCCGCGGGGGGCGCCGAGTCTGGGCCTCCTCGTACAAGAGCGCCAACCCCTCGTGGCTCGTGTAGAAGTCGACGCGGCTCAGGGTGGAGAGGGTCTGGCCGGCAACGGCCTCCATGAACGAGACCGATTCCTTGATCGACTCCAGGATCCGGTTGTACTCCGCGGCCAGCTTGGCGTGTTTGATGAAATCGATGTCCCAGTATTCGGGATGGTGGAGATCGGCGAACCCTCCATCCGCGAGCGCGCGGATGAAGTTGAGGGTGAGGCCGGCGCGCTCGTACCCCCGAAGCATGAGGGCGGGATCCGGCTCGCGATCCTCGGTGGTGAATCCCGAGCGGTTGACCAGATCGCCCCGATAGCTCGGCAGCTCCACTGCGCCGCGTGTTTCGGTGTCGGTGGAGCGAGGTTTGGCGTACTGGCCCGCGATGCGCCCCACGCGCACGACCTGGCGCCGGGTGCCATGGACCAGGATGAGCGACATCTGGAGCAGGATCTTGAGCTTGGCCGCGATCGCGCCCGACTCGCAGTCTTCGAAGCTCTCGGCGCAGTCGCCGCCCTGCAGCAGAAAAGCCCGGCCGCTCGCCGCGTGGGCCAAGTGCCCCTTTAAACTCTCTATTTCCCAAGAAGTTACGAGAGGAGGGAGCCTGGACATCTCCGCCACGACGCGTTCCACTGCCGCCGGATCGGTGTATGCCACCTGCTGCGCGGCAGTCTTTCCACGCCACGATTTTGGAGACCACTCAGTCATCCGACAGACCACGCCCTCATCCGCGGCACCACCCTCGATCCTGAATCGGACCCTCACGAAAACGCCGTGTCGGTCGTAATCCAGGAAACGAGCCCGAAAACCAGGATACTGCAAGCTGGCGCGGCTCGTTGCGGTATTCCGGAGATCGCGGGCGGCCTGGTACGGATCGGAGGCGCGCCGTACCATACGAACATCCTTAGGCGGGCCCCCGGGTCCGGGCCGTCGGAGGAGCAATCTCCCGGAGTAGGTGCGTTCTCCGGAGCGACGAAGACGCAGCATACCGAGGGGATTCGAGGAGGATCGAACATGGAACGACGCGAGTTCATCGCCAAAGCCGGTCTCTTGGCCACCTGGGCGAGCATTCCGATCACCATTTCCGCCTGCAGCGACGACGACGACGACGGCCCAACCGATCCGAATACCGACACCGAAGACGTTCCCGGAGTCGTGACCGGTTCGGACCACTCCCATGCAGTCAGGTTGACGGGCGCGCAAATCGATGCGCAGCAAAACGTGCAGCTCACCTTGACCGGAAGCGGCCACACGCACACGGTCTCGCTCACCGCGCAGGAAGTGGCCGACGTGGCGGACGGCGAGGAGGTCGTGAAGACCAGCTCGTCGACGCTCGATCACACACACACCGTCACGTTCAACGGCACTCCGGGAGCGCAGGACGTAAACGGGGTCGTGACAGGATCGGACCATACCCATGCGGTGCGAGTCACCGGCGTGCAGATCGACGCGGAACAGAACGTCGCGCTCACGCTTACCGGAAGCGGACACACCCACACCGTCGACTTGACCGCTCAAGAGGTTGCGCAGATCGGAGACGGAACCCAGGTGGTGAAGACGAGCTCCTTCAACGAAGGTCACGATCACACCGTGACGTTCAATTGAAAACGGAAGGACCGCCAGTCTGACCGGAGACCGGCGGTCCTTTCCACAGGAGCGAGCCGCGCAACCAGGTACGCGTTCCCATGCGGATCCAACCTGGATCCTGACGTTTCCTCTTTCTGCTCTTACTCCTCTTCCCTCCAGGCTAGCGATAGATGCCCTTGACCGTGCCCCAGCTGATCGGTTCGGTCGGGGTTGGGCACGACTCCTCATAGATGAAGTCGTCGACAGAAAAATTGAAAGGTTCGTTCGGATCCGCGCCGCGGCTCGACATGCGGATGCTCGCGATGATATTCGAGCCGGCGTCCACGCCGAGGAAGCCGCTCCGGAACGGGCCGTTGACCGTGCCGACGGATGAGATGTCGTCCAACAATCCCCCTTCCACGTCGTACGCGCGGATGCGGAAGTCTCCGCTGAGCGAGACGAAGAAGTCCGCGCCCACCCGCATGACCGGCGGATCGAACCCGACCAGCGAGTGATCGTTGTTCGCGCTGCAGACGTTCGTGTTCTGTTGTGAGAAGGCAACGTTCGGGTCGGAGTTGTTGGGGATGGCCGCTCCCAGGAACGAGTTTGCGCAGACCACGCAGGTGCCGAGCGGCACCGTGAACGTGAGCCCCGGATACTGGGTGGTGACGTGATCGCCATCACACGTATTGCCACCGCCGGCCAGATCGTCGAAGTCCACCGTCACGGCGCAATCGCCGAAATCGCCTCGCGTGATGCCTCCCCCTTCCGTGACGGGAGGCGGCGCGGAATCGCTCACCTCGTTCCAAAGGTGGTCGAGCTCGGCGCGTGCCGCGAGAGATGTCATGGGAAGCGCAACGGCAACGAGGAGGATGGAGCGGACCGTCGTGTGGATCATGATGTCTCTCCCAATGATGTTGAGCAGCACGTGTCCTGATGCTACCTCACGAGGGAGAATCGTTGTCGGGTAAATGGGGGGGATCGGTTCATGCCGTACATGTGATCATGTCTTGCTGGTGGCGGACGCGACGACCGACATCAATCCGACTGCGAGATCACTTCCAGATGCATCGTGTCGTGGGGATTGAGATGACCCGCGCCCTCCGCCTGTGTTCCAGTCGCGCGATAGTTGCGATCCCCGGTTGCTCCCCATGCTTCGATGAGGAATAACACGGCGACCATTCCCGCGAGCACGATCGGAATGCGCAGTCTCGAAAAGGAAACGTGCGCCGGTATGGCGCGGGCGATGGCGGCGATCGTGATCGCGGCGAGTGTGAACCAGATCGGCAGGAGCAGGACTCCGAGCCGCGCATATCCGAAGAAGAGCCCTGTGGCGGCCATTCCACACACGGTGACCAGCGACACGAGAGCGAGCCAGCGTTTGGCGAGAATCGAGCTGCCGCCGTCGTCCTTTCCGAGCGCGCGGCGCAACAGTAGAGCCAGGCCGCACACAATCAACGCGACGTTGATCCACAAGCCGGCTGCCGAATCCGGCACGAAAAGGTCGACCGGCCGGCGCACACCGTCCAATCCGCCCGGCAGGTTCCATTGGGTCCAGCCCAGTCGGAGCGAGTCGAAGAACAATCCCCATCGGGTGAGCACGAGGTGCGCGAAGCGGCCGGGATGCTCGCGGATGAATCTCCACCCGATTTCGTATCCGTGCAGGAAGAGCTCGAGATGCTGCGGATCGCGGATGTCGAGCGTCGCCGATTGCGCTTGCGACGTGAGGATGTCGCGCGAGAACGTGCCCTTCGCGAGCTCGTTGTTCGCCAAAGCGAAGTTGAGCGGACCGTAGGCGGTGATCGGAACGAACTCGGGCAACGGATGGGCGAGCTGTCCCGCGAGACCGGTGTTGACCTCATGCAGACGCGCCGCGTTTCGGATCGTCCACGGTGCGATCACGACGATCATCGCCACCGCGACCGCGATCCAAGGTCCGAGACTCCCCATCGCGGGTGCGCCACGACGCAGAGCAAACACTGCTGAGCCTGCCCCGATCAGCAGAAGCAGGAGAGCGACGAGCATTCCTTCCGCTCGCGTCAAACACAGCAGTCCGAGGAGACATCCCAGAATCGCACCCCAGGCGAGGCTGCCCCCAAGAGCAGGGTTCGACGGTCGGTGACGCGATGAGCCCCCCGGCCTAGCGGTCGCCTGTTCCGGTGCAGCAGACGGTGTGTCGTTTTCTCCTCTCCCTGACGTCCCGCTGCCCTCGATCGCGAGCGGGTGGCGGAGTTTGCGTGTCCAGACGAGCAGGCTGAGCAGCAACAGCGCTTGATAGAGCGACTCGCTCACGGGCGCGACCGCCAGGACGTAAAGCCCGAAGCTGTACAGAGAGATCATCGACGCGGTGAGCGCGACCGCGCGACCGAGATAGGGACGCGCGAGTAAGTATCCGAGGCCGATCGGAACACTCCCCACCAGCGCCATCACGATCTTGAGCGGAACATAGGGAACGCGCTCGACACCGGGCCCGGCGCCGATCAGCGTATGGATGAAAGAGAGAACGTGAGGGAATGCGGGGGGATGGAACGGGATTCCTCCGTCGTAGACGGTGCCGTTCAGAATAGCGCGCGCGTAGTTGTAGAAAGTCTCCGAATCCCCCTCGTAGAAGATGGTGAACGGCCAGGTGGCATCGAGATTGGAGAAGAGAAAGAAGAGACGGTGGATCCACGCCAGGGCGACCAGTCCGATGAAGATGGGGAGGTCGCTCGGCTCGGCGCCGCGATTGCCGCGTCCTCGTGCTCCTTTCGCCATCGCCTCCACCTGCTCTGATTCCGACCGGAGCGGGGAGAGTACCACGGACACCGCGCGTTTGCGGCTCGCCCCAGGCGACGGGTGTTTGCCGATCGGTCGAAAGGCGTGGGTTGCGGCCTTCGTGAGCTACGGTCTGGTTTGGCGAGCGTTCCCACCGGCAGCTAGAATGCGCAGACCAGGGACATCCGATCGGACGGGCGGGTTCTCGGCGCCGAGCGTGGCAGCGTGCGCGAGGGAATGATGAAGCAGCACCAACAGCAAGTCTCCGTGCAAGGCCGGGGACGGGGGTTGACGGAGATCACCGATGCGGTGAACCAGGTGATCCACGAGTCGGGAATCGAGACCGGAATGTGCCACGTCTTTCTCCAACACACCTCGGCGTCGCTTCTCATCCAGGAGAACGCCGACCCTACCGCTCGCCAGGATTTGGTGGACTGGTTCGATCGTCTGGCCCCGGAAAACGATCCCGCCTATCGACACACCGCGGAAGGACCCGACGACATGCCGGCGCATCTGAAGACCGCGGTGACCAGCGTGTCGGAACAGATTCCTGTGCGGAACGGGCGGCTCGCGCTCGGAACGTGGCAAGGACTCTATCTGTTCGAGCACCGCCGGAGCGCTCCCCGGCGAACCGCCATCGTTCACCTCCTCGGCGAGTGATCGTTCATCGCTGCGTGATCGGTCATTTCGACGAGTGATCGCCGCATCGGCGCATGATCGGTCAGCTCGACAAGTGATCGCCGGATTGCGAGCGATCGATCAGATCGGCGGGTGCGCCACGTACCCGGAGCTGGCCACGAGCTGCCCCCGGTGGAACGCGTCGATCTTGTACAAGAAGGATCCGTCCGGCTGGATCTCGGGCAACGAATCCGCCGGAACCAAGCATCGTGCCGTGGGAAGATTGTCGCGGAAGAGGAGCGAGCTCATCTTCTCCGTCATGATCGAGACGCTGTAGGCATCCGCCCCGGTCACGACGTCCCATCCGATGATCCACGCCTGCGCGGTGTGCATCACGTTGTATCCCTCGATGGTGTCGACTTCGGGAGCGGCAGGAGGGGCGGTCGTTTCCTGGGATGCGGCCAGCTGACGTTTCAAATCGGCATTCTCGGCGCGCAACGACCAGATCCAGACCGCGGCGCCCACGAGGATCGCGATCTGGAGCCACCGCCTGATCGAGATCTTTCGCAGGCTCAGGCGATGACGCAGCGGCGGAGACGAGACATCCTGGCCCGCTCCTTCCTCGCTGAAGTGCCCTTCCACGAAGTGACGCAGGTCGGCTTCCGCCATGGCCCAGCCCGATCGTGCGATCAGCGCCGCGTCGCGCGGCATCGCGGTGTACTCGAGAAACGTCGCCCGGAGCTTCTGGGAAGCGGGATAGGATTGCAGATACTGTTCGTTCGGCTGATCGCTCAAGACGAGCGCCGGTTCGGGACCGAGCTCGGAACGCCGGATCGCGATCTGTGCCGGACTCTCCAGGGCGATGTGCTCGAAGACCCAGCCCTCGACCGGATGCTGCTCGGGGATCTCGCCCACGTGCCGGCTCATCCAGACCAGCGTGTCGCGAGTGTTCTGGATGGCGCGATCGCGGTTGCGGAGCTGGGCATAGCTCCAGAGGAAGATGTGCTGGATCGATTCGGAGAGCAGCTCGCGGAGAGCGTGGACGCGCTGGCGATCGTGCTCCCACCCGCGCGCCGCGAGGATGCGCCGGCGCTCCGCCTCGTGAGCCTCCTGCGAGGTGCCGAGGTGCGGGTCGATCATCACTGCGGTGCTCTCCTGGCCTCGATGCCGGTCAAGGGGAGTCTCCTCCGCCTGGCGAACCACGAACGAACAGCTTACCGAAAACGGCTCCGTCGAAACCAGCCTTCGCACGCTTCGCCGGAAGGCTCCAACCCGCAGGTGTTAGACTGAGGCTGGCAATTGCGGTCCGCCCAGGACTGGGCATGAGGAATGGAGGCATCGGCGAATGTCGAAGTGCGAGACCCCCCTGCATGGGTTGACGGTGGTGGTGGATACATCCGGTCCTCGAGTCTATATCGGACGATTCGACGTCGAGGATGACCGCGGCGTGCTCTTGCGGGACGTGGATGTTCGCGACCTCCCGGCGGATGTCTCCAAAGAAGAGTACATTGCGCGGACGGCCAAATTCGGCGTATTCAAGAACACCGACTACATTCGCGTGCCGAGCGACGAGATCGTCTCGGTTCGGCGACTCTCGGAGTTCGAACCGGCACCCTGAGGATCGTTCCATGGCGATCAAGAGTAAAGCGCAGCGCAGGAAGTTTGCCGAGTTGCTGGTCGAGGGGAAGATTTCGCCCGAGACCTTCGAAGAGTGGAATCGCGAAGCCGGGGACACCGAGCTGCCCGAGCGAGTCGGGAAGACGTCCTCTTCCGCGAAGCGCAAGCGCACCTCGAAGAAGTCGAAATCCACGTCCGCCCGCAAGGCAACCACGACGCGCAAGACAACCACGAAGCGCAAGACGACTGCCGCTCGCAAGGCAACCACGACGCGCAAGACAACCGCCAGTGAGAGCTC
>CAMPIC010000043.1 GCA_946886185.1 uncultured bacterium | reverse complement strand
ATCGCCCTCCAGTTGACCGCATCCCCGCTGCGCGAGCCTATGCTCCAGGGTCCGAACGGATACAGCCGCAAATCCGACACGGAAGCAGCCGCGAGCCACTACTACAGTGTCACCCGCCTGGAAACTCATGGCATCATCACCGTTCCTGGCGTCGCGACCGACGCGACCGACGCGGGCGCCACCGGGTCCGCAGTCACCCGCGACTCAGGAGACGTGGCCGGATTCCCGGCCGCGACCTTCGATGTGACGGGAACGAGCTGGATGGACCACGAGTTCAGCTCCAACCAACTGGGGCAGAGCCAGGTCGGTTGGGATTGGTTCGCGCTCCAACTCGACGCTGGGCAGGACATCATGTTGTACATGCTCCGCAATGCGGCGGGGATCGACTATGCCCACGGCACGATCCGAAACGGCGACGGATCGGTGCAATGGCTCGCGCCCGGCGCCTGGAGCTTGCACGCGCGCGGGCAACGCGGACGATATCCCTCGAGGTGGTCGCTCCGGATCGCCGATCGGGATCTTGAAATCGTCCCACTCGTGCTCGATCAGGAGAACGTGAGCGCGATCATTCCCGGCCTGCGCTATTGGGAGGGAGCGGTAGAAGTTCGCGTCGAGGGGAAGCGATCGGGACAGGGGTACGTCGAGCTCACCGGATATGGAGACTCCGGCAGACTCCCGTTTTGACCGGCCGTCGAAGCGGAAAGCGCCGACTCGAGGAGCGCGCAGCGATCGGCTCGCAGGTGATGCGCCCAAACGCCCAAAAAATAGAGTGGGGGCGAGCCTCGGATAGTCACCGCAGTCCAGGCCGCATGGACTGCTTACGACCTCCGGTGGTTGACCCGCCCCCAGCCGGTCGGAGCACGGAGACGATCGCCTCGCTTCATGCTCCAAGTTGTGAAGTCTTTTCGCGCCCCCGGGCGCGAGCCCAGATACTAAGGATAAACCTTAGAAGCATTCAAGATCTTTTGAATTCGGGTCGCTCAAAGGTGTGCGGCGGTGGGAAATCGAACATCCGTACCGTGCGCATCCCCATGAACAGGCGCAGGATAGGATGCAGTAGGATCCAAGTCAAGCTGCTTTGACAGGCGGGCTCGGCGAAAACCCCTATCTGCAGTCCGATCCATCCGGTCCGGGTCGTTGGTATCGGAACGAGGAGTAAGTAATGCGCATCGCGATCACAGGCGCGTCCGGGTTCCTGGGCTCGCATCTCGTCAGCCGGCTATCTGGCGATGGACACGCGCTGCAGGCGTTCGTCCATGACGCAGCCAGGGCGACGTCGGTCCTTCCGCTGGTCGACCGATACGCGTCGGGCGAGATCACCGACGAGGCCGCCCTCGATCCGGTGATGGACGGATGTGAAGTCGCGATCCATCTCGTCTCCAACTTTCGGAAAGCGGGCGGAGATCGCGAGAGCTATTCCCGCATCAACGTGCAGGGCACCGAAGCGGCTTTGACGGCCGCCCGGCGCGCTGGGGTGCGCCGATTCATCCACTGCTCCACGATCGGCGTCCACGGCCATGTCCGATCGAGCCCCGCGAACGAGGAGTCCCCTTTCGCACCGGGAGACCTCTACCAGGAAACCAAGCTCGCGGCGGAAGAGGCGTGCCGGCGCGCGATGCAATTGCCCGGGATGGAAATCGTCATCGTTCGCCCCTGCTCCATGTACGGACCGGGGGATCTGCGCATGCTCAAGATGTTCCGCATGCTTGCAAAGGGAACATTTTTCCTGCTCGGACCGTGCCGGGAGAACTTCCACGCGGTCTACATCGACGACTTGACGGATGGATTCGCGCGCGTGGTCGGGACGCCGGGGATCGACCGGGAGACCTTCCTGCTCGGGGGGCCGGGCTATCTCCCGCTGGACGAATACGTGAAGACAGCCGCGGCCGCGGTGGGAGCTCCGCCTCCCAGATTGCGCTTCCCCTACGGTCCCGCGTTCGCTCTCTCGGTGCTGTGCGACGCGATCTGCCGACCTCTGCGGGTCGAGCCTCCGCTCCATCCCCGGCGGGTACGATTCTTCAAGAACAACCGGGCCTTTTCCATCGACAAGGCCAGGCGGGTGCTGGGGTATGCTCCCGAAGTCGAGCTTGCCGAAGGTATGAGGAGAACCGTGGAGTGGTACCGATCCCAGGGACTGCTCTGACGGCCGACTCGACCGGCAACTTCCTCTGCTTCAAGGCAGCGACCGAGAAGGCGGGACCGGCGCTGCGAGAGTCGGAGCGGATAAACAACCCCTCTCCACAGGCCGATGAAACAAGGTGAGAGAAAGAGTTGTACGGCTAACGGGTTCGAGGGGCGCTTCTTGCTGGGCAGGGAATGTCGACACAGCGCCTCGGGCGGGCCGATGTGATGGACGTCTCGGGAACCGCCGAGCGTTTCGTACCGGGCCACGCCACGAGTCGAACCGGATTTCGCAGAGCCTCGGCGATCATTTCGGGACGGCCATACTGATCCGATCCGGACGGGAGTTGCATGAAGATCCTCGGCATTTCCGATAGCAGCGTTTGCGGAGGCGCCACCGTCTCGGTGGACGGGGAGGTCGTCGCTTCCCTCAATGAAGAGCGGCTCGACCGCCAGAAGCTCTCCACAGGATTTCCACGTCAGGCCATCGCCGAGGTGTTGCGGCTCGCGAATCTCGCGCCGGGAGACATCGACCGCATCCAGGCGGCCGACAATCACAACTACTTCAAGCCGGAGTCCACCTATTGGGACGGCTGGCTCATCGATCATCCCAACAAGCAGAAAGAGATGATGGCGACCGTCTCGTCGTCCGTCTCGTCGGTGATCGGAAACAACGAGCTCATCCAGTCCGCGTACTACTCTCTCAAACGCCAGGTGACCTCGAAGCGACCTCCTCTTCTGCGGGAGCTGCTCGCCCGCGAGTACGGGTTCGCGGCGCCGATCAAGCACATCGATCACCACTTCTGCCACGCCACCTCCGCCTATTACACGGCCGGATTCCCCCAGTGCACCGTGATCACCTTGGATGGAGGCGGCGACGGCCTCTGCTCGCGCGTCTATCGCGTCGACCACGGCCGCTTCGAGCACCTGCACAGCCTGCGCAGCTACCATTCGATCGGGAACTACTACGCCTACGTGACGAAGATCTGCGGATTCACCGCGCACAAGCACGAGGGCAAGATCACGGGACTGGCCGCGTACGGCAAGCCGATCTATCGCGATCTCCTCGAGCGCATGATCCGTTATGAAGGCGGCGACATCCGCAACAGCGGCAACGCCTACTACTGGTCGGCGGTGCGCAAGATCGAAGCGGGGCTCCCCAAGGACTACAAGATCGAGGACCTCGCCGCGAGCATGCAAAGGCTCCTCGAGGAGGTGGTGGTGGACTACTGCCGCCACTGGATCGAGCGCTCCGGCATCAGCAAGATCGCGCTGGCCGGGGGCGTCTTTGCCAACGTCCGCCTCAACCAGTGTATCCACGAGCTGGACTGCGTGGACGAGATCTTCATCCATCCCGGGATGGGGGATGAAGGACTGAGCTATGGCGCCGCCATGACGCCGAACTCCCTTCCCGATGGATTCACCGCTCCTCCGGTGGAAGACGTCTATCTCGGACCTGGGTACACCGACGACCAGATCGAAGCGGAGCTGAAGCGCCGCGGCGTCGCTTACCAGAGGATGGACGGTCTCGAGAGCGCGATCGCGGAGCTGCTCGCCTCGGGCCACGTGGTGGCTCGATTCGATGGACGGATGGAGTACGGTCCCCGAGCGCTGGGAAATCGCTCCGTCCTCTACCAGCCGAACGATCCGAGCGCCAACGACTGGCTGAACAAGCATCTCAAGCGCACCGAATTCATGCCGTTCGCGCCGGTGGTCGCGGTCGAGGACGCGGATGACTGTTTCCTCCGGGTCGCGGGCGCGGAGCACGCCGCGCGGTTCATGACGATCACCTTCGAGTGCAAGCCGGAGATGAAGCGGCTGTGCCCCGGCGTGACGCACGTCGACGGGACCGCTCGTCCCCAGTTCGTACGGGAAAAGGACAATCCGTCGTACTACCGGATTCTCAAGGAGTACACGCGGCTGACCGGATTGCCCGCGATCGTCAACACCAGCTTCAACGTGCATGACGAGCCGAACGTGTGCACTCCGGAGGATGCGCTGAACGGCTTCCTGGACGGCGACCTCGACTACCTCGCGCTGGGATCCTGCTTCCTCGTCGAGGGCGTCCATGCCAAGACGCGACCGAAAATGACTCCGTCCGCAGTCAACTCGCGGTAAGCGCCTTCCGCTGCAGAGGTCAGCGCGGCGAGACCCGCAGGCCCTCGGCGGCGCGCGCCGTGTTCGAGGAAATCTCCCGTTCCAGACGGTCGTAGAGCTCGTGCACGCGGGCTCGGAACACTTCGTAGCTGTGCTCGCGGCGGATCATCTCGCGGGCGCGAGTCGCAAGCTCCTTGCGCCGTTCCGGGGAGCCGAGCAGCGTGAGCATCTCCCGGGCGAACGGGTCGGACGACGGAGCTGCCAGGCCGGAAATGGTTCGATCCATGACCTGCGTGTGCGTGGGGAGATCCGTCGCCAGCACCGCCACTCCGGAGTCGAGATACGAATAGACCTTCATCGGCGTGTTCTGCCCGTGGATCCGCGGAGAAACGAGCAGATCGGCCTGTTTCATGTACGCGTCCACGTGCGCGACCGGCTGCTGTCCGAGAAAGCGCGTCGCCTCCGCGATTCCGAGGTCCTTCGCGCGCCGGCGGTACTTCTCGACGTCGGCCGGCACTCCGCCGACCACCACCAGCCCCGCGGAAGGATTCTCGGCATGGACCAGCCGGAAGCTCTCCAGAAGCAGGTCGATTCCCTGGTACGGCTCTAGATTGCCGATGTACATCACGACGGTGCGATCCCGCCAATCCGTCCCGGCACGCACTTCGATCACCGGAGGAATCGCTGTTGTATCAGCAGTGGCCGCCGGCACTGACCCGGAAACCGAAGTTGATCCGGGAATCGTTGCCTCCGACTCCGTAACCGCGGCCGGTGAGCCAGCGGCTTTGCTGCCACTGGCCGGGTCACCGTTCGCAGCGCCCCCGCTTTGGGATCCGGTGCCCACGCCGTCGACCAGAGACACGTCCTTGAGGATGAACGGATCGATCACTCCGTGACGCCGCGCCACGTCGGCCAGCGCTTCGCACACCGGCACCACCGCCGCGGCCGCGCGCATCGCCCGCGCCTCCGCGCTTTCCAGGAGCGGGCGCAGCGGGGCGAGCCAACCATGTCGATCGAGCATCTGGTGACTCATCGAAGAGTCCATGTCGTACACGAACGGGATCTTGTGCCGCCGGCAGAGCCAGTGCGCCAGGAAGACTCCTTCTTCGGTGGCGTGCACCAGGTCGTAGCGACCTCCGCGGAGCATCCGATCGATCCGGGGAATCAAGAAGAGATCGCAGTAGACCTTCTTCAGAGAGAATCCGGGACGGATGCCGCGCACACTCGGTCGAGGTCGAATCCGATGGAGCGTGACTCCCGAGGTGGCGACGTCATGTCCCTCGTGGTAGACGAGGAGATCGACTGAATCTCCCCTCTCGCCGAGGGCCTGCACCAGGAGGCGCACCGCGATGGGAGTCCCGCGCTCCTGGAAATACGGCTGGGGGGCCACGACCAAGACTCGCATCGCTCTCGCCCATCGCTCCTTCCCTGGCCTTGCCGTCCGTGCCGGCACGATCTACCGGGCATCCGGTGGCGATGAAGTATTCGCGCCACTCGTCCGGTCATTCTACTCGGAGACGGAGCAGCTCTCCGCGATCCGTCCCGGATTCGTCCACCGATCCAATCCCCGACTTCGGCCGCAAGCGGCGAGAAAACGACCCGCGGTGATTGTGTTATCGGACACCTTGGCCGATTCTCTTACCGACTCGGCCCGTGGTCCCAGGGATGAGGTCTCCCCGGAGCCGGTTTCAAGGAGATGGCTCGACTGAGGTGGATCGAGCCCTTCCACCCATGACCCGATCGGACCGGTTGGCAGTAGGAACGGTCTTCGCGCGTGCCTGGCCGCTTCGGCGCGCCGATCTCCTCTTGCTTGTCATCGTGGCGCTGGCCGCATTCCTCCGCTCCGTGAACCTCGGAAAGCTGGGTTACTGGATCGACGAGGATCTGACCTGGCTCGCGGTGCGCGGAATTCAAGAGCACGGCGTACCGCTTCTCCCCTCGGGAGTCGTTTACGATCGCGCCTTTCCCTACTCATACCTGACCGCCGCGTTCGCTTCCTTTCAGGGAGCGACTCCGGAGACGTTGCGCCTCCCCAGCCTGATCTTTTCTCTCGGAACGATCGTCTTCGTGTACCTCCTGGTCCGGGACATCGCGGGGCGAGCGACGGGATTCCTCGCCGCGCTCCTCCTCGCCGTCTCTCCTTGGGAGCTCCACTACGCCCGCATGGCGCGAATGTACGCCCCGTTCGTGATGCTCGTCTCCGCCGCCCTCTACTTCGCGCTCCGCAGCCTCATCCGCAACAGCCGCACGGCCTGGCTCACTGCCTGCGTTCTGGTCATGATCGCCGTGCCGATGCATGACCTCGGAGCGACTCTCATCCTGATCTTCCTCGTCCCGCTCCTGTTTCCCGCGCCGGCGCGCCCGCCCCTTCGGTGGATCGCCGGCGGGGTGGCGGCCGTGATCGTAGGGATGACGTGGGAACGCGTCGCGGGTGCGGTCCCGGCGATGCAGGATCGCGTCGACCTCCGGCTGGTTCTCGACATCGGAAGCGATGCCACCCGTATCAGCCTGCCTTTGCTACCGGAGATGACCCTCAATCACGCGCGCTGGATCGTGTACGACCTCTGGCGCGTCTCGCCGCTGGCCGCATCGGTGGCGATCGTGGGCATCGCAGCCGCCGCCCTGGGCATTGTCAGTTTCTTGCGGCTCCCGAGCCCATCCTCGCGCACCGGGGTGCCCTCGCGTGCCGGGCTGGAAAAATTCCTGCTTCGCGTCGTGGGACTACTCCTGTTCCTCGCGCTGGCGTTCCACGAGATCATCTTCGCCGGGTTTTTCGCGCTCTGCCTGCTGGCCCTCCTGGGGCCGGCAGCGCTTCCGCTCCGGAGATCGCTCTTCTCGCTCGCGCTCATCGCGACCGCGGTCGTCTCCGCTTTCCTGATCGGGCAGGCGATCGCCCACGGACCGGGCGGAGTCGTCGATCGCCGCTTCCTCCGCCTCTTCTTCGCGATCCCGGTCCCGTTCTATCGCCTGGTGATCGATCAGCATCCCGTCTCGGTGCTCATCATTCTCGGAGGATCCGCGCTGATCTTCCCGCGGTTCCTGCGAGGGGAGGGGGACCCGCGCGTCATCACGCTGCTCGGGTTCGTGGTCGCGTCGCTCCTCGCGATGGGCCTCTTCCGCTCCCCGTACGTGATCCATCGTTACACCTACTATCTCAATCCCGCGCTCGTAGCCCTGACCGCGATCTGCGCGCGGGAGCTCGGACTCGCGGTCGCCGCGCGATGGCCAAGAGTCTGGCAGCGCGGCGCGGTCGCTATCGCGCTCGCGATCGCGCTCGTCGTGGTGAGCGACCAGTTCGATCCTGCGCAGTCATGGGCGGCGGCTCATCGGGGCTACGGTTACGAACGGGACCGGCTTTCGGATCCGGATCTGGTCTCGCACTTCTACGCGGACTACGGGAGCTGCGCGCGCTTCGTGCTGGCCGATCGAGCTGCCGGAGACATCGCGATCGCGAAGGAGCCGGTCGAGATCTATCCATACGGACTGAGCTGCGACCTGCGGATGAACGAGATCTACGGCGTCTACGCGCTCGCTCCCTCGGCGGAGTCGGCGGCCTCGGCGGCCTCGACGGAGTCGGCGGAATCGAAGGCGCCGGCGGCCTCTCAGCGGGTGGACTGGTACCTCGGGATCCCGATCCTCTCCAGCCGCTCCGAGTTGGAGGAGGCGATCGACGCCGCGCGCGCCACCGGTCATTCGACCTACATCATTTATACACGGCGCGACCCTGACGGGCCCGCGGTCCATCTTCCCGAAGACATCCTCGAATTCCTGGATTCGCGCGAGGACACGATCGTCCATACCGGCGGCGACGGCCTTACGGTCGTGATGCGCTTCCGCCCTGACTTTCCCCGGTGACTACCCACGCCTGACTTCCCGCGCCTGACTTCCGCCGCTACTACCGCTCGGATCGACCCCTCGCGCCGACCACCGGGATGACCACTCGGGTAATACGGATGACCGCCCTCGCTCGCCCGGAGTACGCTGGATCCCGTTCGTCCCGCGATTGGCTCGTATTTTTCAGCTCGGATCGACCGTCTGCCGGTCGAAGCGAATTCGACCATGCTTTCCGTGCCTCATGTCGACCGCCGCAAGCCTGTTCGCTTGCCGGCGCATAGCGGTCGCTCGGCCGCTGCAAAGGAGGAATCGATGCCTCATATCTCCGCTGGACGCGGGGTCATCGCGCTACGGATCACGCTGGCCTGTCTGTCGACGATGCTCGCGGGAAGCGCTTTCGGTCAGGTACCGGTGGCGACCGACATCCAGTTTCTCCCGGGAGACGACGAGCCGGGCTCGCCGGTGGAAGAACAGGATTGGGCACAGATCGCGGCGGGGGAATCGAGCTATCTGGCCGTCTGGGAGGACGTTCGATCGGTGCTCTCGGGCCAGGTGAACACCGCCTACAACCCGCTCACCGGAAACGAGAAGGACATCTATGCCGCGCGCATCGGCCGCGACGGCGTGGTGCTCGATACCTGCCCGATCGTGCTCGCGAACGAGGGGCGCAACCAGGAATATCCGCAGGTCGCGTGGAATGGGGAGAACTGGCTCGTCGTCTATAAGACCCAGCGACCCGACTGGTACTTCTTCACCGACATCCTCGCCCGGCGCGTCTCTCCGGACGGGGAGATCCTGGACCCGGAGCCGATCCCGATCCGGTTGGAGCGAAACGATCCGGCCAACGATGGGGGCGATTATCCGTCGGTCGTCAGCGACGGCACCAATTGGGTCGTGATCTGGCAGGACATCGCCTGGCAGCCGAACGGAGTGGGTTGGCCGAACGTTTCGGCGACGCGCATCGCCCCCGATGGAACAGTGCTCGACGATCCTCCGCTGATCCTCTACCAGCACCCGACCTACGCCTTCGGCCCGACCACTCCCGACATCGCGTATAACGGGAGCACCTTCCTGCTGGTCTGGGAGCGCCTCGGCGCCTCGCAAGGGATGCGTTTCGACTCCGACCTGAATCCGCTCGATGCGAATCCGTTCAATATCGGCTCGGGCAGCTGGTTCATCCGCGTCGAGACCGACGGCACCGACTTCCTCGTGGGGGATCGTGACTCCCGCAAGGTGTACCGCGTCACTGCGGGAGGAGTGGTGCGCGATCCGAACGGAATCCAGATTCCGGTGCCGGGCGGGTACATCTACCGGGGACCGAGCATGGCCTGGAACGGCGCCGAATGGGTGATCACGATCTCCGGCAACCACACCGGCGGAGGCGGTCCGGACATCTGGCAGGCGCGAATGGATCGGAGCGGGTTCTTCAGCGACGTCTCGGCGATTTCGCCCGACGGAGAGGAGGATCAATACAAGCCGGCGGTGGCCTCGATGGCGGATGGGACGGCGCAGGCGATCTGGTCGTCACGCAGCTTCTCGACCGAGACGCTCGAGACGGTGGAAGGTGCGGTCCTGCACCCGGCAGGAGGCGCGGGTCCGGAGTTCCTCGTGAGCTTGGGGCTGAACCGGCAGTCCTACGTGCGGTTCGCGAGCGACGGAAACACGCATCTCGCGGTGTTCGAAAGCGAAGGCCATGGCGAAGCGCGCATCATGGCGCAGCGGCTCGACTTCGCAGGAAATCCGATCGACCTCGAACCGGTCGTGGTCGGCACTCTTCCGGAGCCTCGATTTCCTCAACCGGAAGTCGGGTGGAACGGAACTCACTATCTCGTGACGTGGACGTTCGCGGGTTCCGTGTACGGCCGGCGGCTCACGGCCGATCTCGCTCTGGTGGATCCGGCTCCCGTTCTGCTCTTCACCGACAATGCCGGGGAAAGCGCCGTGGCCGGACTCGGAGGCGACTTCTTCGTCGCCTATCCGCACACCTTCAGCGGGGATCAACGCGACATGAAAGGAGTGCGGATCAGCGGCTCCGATCTCTCCGTGATCGGAAGCGCGACGGTGCTGGGCGGCAACTTTGCCCTCAACCCGGTCGCGCGTACCGTGGGCAACCGAGTCCTGGTCGTATGGGAGCGGCAGACCAATCACGACACCGATCAGTCGACAGTGCGTGGAATCTGGATCAACGCCGACGGAACTCAGAGTAGCTATTTCATCATCAGCCAGACCGGCGACGCCGACTATCCCGATGTGGCGCTCGGGGAAGATCGATTGTTGGTGAGCTGGATGGACGAGATCAGCACGACCGACACTTCCGTCAAGGGACGCATCCTCGGCTTGGATGGGAGCTTTCTCACATCAGAGTTCCTGGTGAACGACGAACCCAACGAGCAGATGTTCCCCGCGTGCGGGTGGAGCGGGAGCTTCTTCACGGTGGCCTGGTCCGACATGCGCGATGTCGGGGAGGTCGACCAGCTCCGAGGCGACATCTACATGGCGCGGGTGGAGGTGGATGGTACGGTGGCGGATCCTTCGGGAATCCAGGTGACCGACACTCCGCTCCCGGAGGATCTTCCCGCGGTGGCGGGAGGCGGAGGGCGCTGCATCGTCGCGTTCAGCCAGATGCATGGATCGTGCGGGAATCCGGACGTCCAGCGGATCGGATACCTCCAGCTCCAGGAGCTGAATCCGTCCGAGGTCGGCGCCGGCGCTGGCTCAGCGGACCTGTTGAAGACGGGGCCCAGCCCGTTCCGGGATCAGCTCCAAATCGCGTGGCGGCTCGGGGCGATCGAGGCGGGAGCTTCCCTCGAGCTGGGGATCTTCGCGATCGACGGTCGCAAGGTCTGGTCCACTTCGCTCGACTCGAGAGAGGGTGCGATCGTGTGGGACGGCCGCACCGAACGGGGGAATGCGGCCCCGAGCGGGGCCTACTTCGTTCGGATGCGCTCGGGCGATGAAGAAGTCGAGTCCGCTCGCGTGCTGAAAGTGCAGTAAAAACAACGCGGCCGGCTCTTTTGGAGAGTCGGCCGCGATGATTCGGCAGGAGTCAGGCCCCGCGCGAGCGCGAGGCGCTCCCCTCAGGACTCAGTTCAAGTACAGATTCTTGACCTTGCCCCAAGTGGACTCCACGACCGGCGTCGGACCACCCTGGAAGGTGATCGAGTTCAGACCGGTCTCGTTGAAGACGACGCTGCCGGCGCCCGGATCGACGAGGTTC